>JBDSBG010000219.1:0-45714 GCA_039921685.1 Ferruginibacter sp. | reverse complement strand
TCTTATCTCGGTGCTATTGGATATAACAACAATGTCTTTTTTCAATCCGGCGTAGCTTTGGGCCAGGACAATAAGGACAGTGGTTATGCATCCATTGCCGGAGGAATTGGCAATATTATTAAAGCAGGTGTGGAATCAAGTTCCTCATTTGGCAGTAATAACAAAATAAATGAAGGTGCGTCCAATATGGCGATCGGGGAATCAAATATGATCAAAAGTGGCCGAAGCTCCGTAGCTGCCGGTTATTTTAATGTAATTGACAGCAGCAACTTCAGTAATGTACTTGGTGCTAATAACAATATTCTTAATGGAAATTCCCATATAGCAGCCGGGGAAAATAACACGATCAAAGCCGGTAATGTCAACAGTATTTTCGGGCGTAATAATTATGCAAATGGGAGTTACCTTACTGCATTGGGCAAAGACAATAATGTGTTCTATTTATCGGCCGTTGCATTGGGCCAGGGCAATAAAGACAGCGGCTATGCCTCACTCGCTGCAGGCATAAACAATACCATCCAGGCTGATGTGTTGTACAGCAATACGATTGGTTACAACAACCGGGTGAATGGAGGTTCTTCCAATATGGCGATGGGCGAACAGAACATTATTAATACAGGAAGAGGAAATACAAGCTCGGGGTATAATAATACAATAGCAGCTAATTTTAGCAGTGTTTTTGGTACCAGCAATGAGGTACATGCAGGCAACTCCCATACATCCGGAGGAGAAAATAATACGATCAGGTCAGGTAATTCAAATAGTATCTTCGGGCAAAATAATATTGCGGATGGAAGCTACCTTGGCACCATCGGATACTCAAACAGCGTCTATTACCAGGGAGCAGTTGCATTGGGGCAGGGAAACAAGGATAGTGGATATGCATCGATAACAGGTGGGCTAAATAATATCATTGAAAACAATATTCAATACAGCACATCTTTTGGGTATAACAACCTGGCAACGAAAAATCCATCGCTGCCTGTTGCTACCTCGGGGTCAGGAACATTTTCTGCAGGCATTAATAATGTGAACAAAGGCTACGGTTCTATAGCTCTAGGCGGAAATAACAGGCCTACGAATGTATATAGCTTATCTGCCAATTACAACACAATCGCCAATAGCCATGCAATGAGCGCTTTCGGGCACTTTAATGACACCATTGTTGCAATACAGGGAGCAAGTTTTGAGCCGGGTGAAATGTTGTTTTCAATTGGCAACGGCCTCAACAATCTCAACAGGAGAAACAGTTTTACCATGCTTAGAAATGGGTTTACCAGTATAAATACCACATCCGAAATGGGGCCGAACACACCGCGTGCAGAGCTAGATGTAAAAGGAACCGGAGCTATAATTGTCCCGGTAGGCACTACCGCTGAACGTCCGGCAAGCCCGGTTGTGGGTATGATCAGGTTTTGTACAGATTGCCCAGGCGGCCCGGTGTTGCAGGGTTATGACGGTAGTGGATGGGTGAATTTATGAGCATGCACGATTCATAAACTTATCGGTGACGTCTAGGCTTAAATAAAATAAGCCATATTTTTGCTCCTCATGTTTAATGCATCACAGGGTTGTAAAAAAAGAAAGAGTGTGGGCCGCAGACCGAAGTGTATTGCGTGAAGGCATTTAGCCATACTATCAAACACAGTTAAAAATGGCTGAGCATAAAAAAAAAATTGTTCAAAATTTTATTTCTTTATCGTTTGTACAAGGCCTATCCATCCTTTTCCCCCTTATTACATTTCCATACCTGCTAAGGGTTTTAGGTGTTGAGAATTTTGGCGTATTCACGCTTATACAAACCCTCATTATGTATTTTGATCTGCTGGTATCTTTTGGGTTTGGCCTTACCGGTACAAAATACATTACTCAAAATATTCAAGATATCGAAAAAACAAGGGAGGTTATTACAGCTGTATATACCATTAAGCTATTACTGTTTGCTGCTACCGTAATATGTTTTCTGACTTGCTGCCTGTTTATTCCTTATCTGCGTCAAAATTTTTTATTGCTATTGATTTCATTCATGTACCTGCTGGGTAACCTGCTTTTACCGGATTGGTATTTCCAGGGAATACAAAAAATGCGAAATATTGCCGTTATCGCATTTGTTTCAAAATTTGTAGGCCTGCTGTTGATCATACTCATTGTAAAGAATAGCACAGATATCGACTATGCGTTACTGTCAATCTCTTCAGGAAATTTTGTGGCGGGCCTCATCGGTTTTTTGATATTGCGAAGATCCGTTTCTTTAAAAATAGCAATACCTCCGAAGAAGTTCATCGTAACTCTTTTTAAAGAGTCAGGGTCTGTTTTTACTGTTACCATTCTTGCACCATTATATACTTCCATCAATCTTTTTATACTGCAGGCATTTACAAATCCATTGATGGTGGGCTATTATGCAGTGGCAGAAAAAATATTTAGTGCAATATCAATGCTTACCAGTATCGCAAGCAGAACGGTGTACCCGCATCTTGCTCAATTATATGCTACATCTGTGAAAACGTATAAGGATCACGTGCAAAAGATACTTGTACTGTTCCTGGCTACTTTTACTGTGATAAGCATCATACAGTTTTTTGGAGCCGACTATATTGTACGGCTAATCAGCGGGAAAAAAAATACGGAAGATATTGCCTACGCAGTAGCCATTCTAAAAATAATGAGCATAGGTCAGTTCTTTTCGCCTTATGTTCCTTTTTGTTTTCAGCTTATGATCATTCAGGGCCAAAATAAAGAAGCTATCCGGAACATTGGAACGGGTGTTATCATAAACCTGCTATCTGCCTGCACCTTTGCATACTACTATAGCGGAAAAGGGTTGGCTGTTAACCTCTCAATAATTGTTTTTATCATTGCATTATTGAATTTTATTTCTTTTAATAAGAAACTTAAACCGCTTTTAATAAATAATTCAGCGATTTAGTGTAATTACCCTTCATATAATTTATTTTTGCCGCCTCAATTTCTGAGTTGCAGATCGCATGGCTGCCGTTGTTGCAGACCCATTAAATTAAAAATAATAATGAGTATCGAGTATAAACCACATATGCTGGAATGGACAGACGAAAAGGTTGCACGTTTCTGGAACTTCCGAAATACTTATACACCTTACGACAATACCTGGTTCACACAGCAGGTAGGGAGTGCAGTATTGAAACTAGCGAACGAAAAAAGCCACTTGAAAGGAAATATCCTCGATTATGGTACTGGTAAAGGTTATTTAATTGGGCACCTGCTCGAAAATTTTCCCGCAGTTGAATTATTTGCTTGCGATTTTACCGATAGTCTTGCCCATGAAGTTGATCAAAAATACAAAGACTATAAGGCCTTTAATGGATGCAAACTCCTGACACAGCTTCCTTCCTCTTACGAAAATGATTTTTTTGATACAGTCTTTCTTATCGAAACCATCGAACATCTTACCGATAATTATTTACACGGAACGCTCATCGAAATAAACCGGATACTAAAACCAGGCGGCACCGTTGTAATCACAACTCCCAACAACGAGGACCTTGAGAAAACGTTTGTGCATTGTGCCGACTGCGGGGCAAGTTTTCACCATATGCAGCATGTAAGAAGCTGGAACACCGCTAGTATTATCAAACTGGCCACACAATTTAAATTTAGCACCATATTCTGTAAAGGCTTAAACCTACAATGGTATAACAAGAAAGGTATTTTTTATTATGTGGCAGATCAGGTGAAAAAACTTTTCAGCACCCCGCCAAAAGCGAACCTCGTTTACATTGGTAAAAAGAAATAGAAAACTTAGATTTCGATTGCCTTTCACATTATGAAAAAAGAAACAATGAGCAATAATTTTAAACAGGAAGTAGCAAGCGGCGAGCGTTTTGAATTTGGTAAGAACTGGAGCAAATTTTTAAAATTATTGAATGAAGAGAAGATAAAAATTGCTGAAGAATCATTGGTTTCTTTCCTCGGTGGCGACTTAAAAGGTAAAAGCTTTATAGATATTGGTTCAGGTAGTGGCTTGTTTAGCCTTGCTGCAAGAAGGCTGGGCGCAAATGTATTTTCATTCGATTACGACCCGCAATCAGTTGCATGTACACGCGAGCTAAAAGAAAGATTTTTTAAAGACGATAACAACTGGAAAGTGGAACAGGCATCTGCCCTTGATCCTGACTATATAAAGTCGCTTGGTAAATTTGATATTGTTTATTCCTGGGGCGTATTGCACCACACAGGCAATATGTGGCTGGCGCTTGAGAATGTAGATATGCTGGTTGCAGAAAATTCAAAGTTATTCATCGCATTGTATAATGACCAGGGGGTTGTAAGCAAAGGCTGGACAATCATTAAAAAAATATATAACTGGCTGCCGGGTTTTTTAAAACTTGTTTACTCTACTTTATTTATTATTTGCAGGGAAACAATCTTATTCCTTATTTGCCTTATTACTTTGCGTCCGATGAAGTATTTCCGTTTGTGGTCAAACTACAACAGGGTTCGTGGTATGAATTATTATTACGATATCATAGATTGGATCGGCGGCTATCCTTTTGAAGTGTCAAAGCCAGAAGAGATCTTCCAGTTTTATTATAAGAAGGGATACCAGCTTACAAACCTTCGTACCTGCGGCGGTAAGCTAGGCTGTAATGAATATGTTTTTCAAAAGAAAAAAAATTAATTTTGAATTCTTTTTTGATTCATTGTAGAAAACAGGTTCGCCTTCTAACATAATTTGCCAAACACTAAAATAAGATTGTTGATAGCAGTGCCCACACTCATTTGTGGTGGCGTGGAAAGAAATGTGTCTATTATCTGTAATAATATTAACACGGATAACTTTGACGTAACACTAACGGTACTCGATAACTCTGCACCATTCTTCGAGATCAGCAATCCTGCTATAAAAGTAATTGACCTAAAGATCCCCAGTGCAAGAAAATCACTTTTTGCGATCGCCAAACTTTCCAGGGAAATCAGGCCGGATATTATATTAACGACAGCCAATCACCTGAACTTGTTTTTTGGCATCTTCAAGTTTTTATTTCCAAAGCGAATAAAGATCATCGGGAGGGAGTCCAGCATTATGAGCAAGAATAAGCCAACAAACTGGAGCCCCGGATTCTACAACTGGCTGTCACGTACTTTTTATAAGAACCTGGACATCGTTATTTGTCAATCAGCGTTTATGCAGGATGACCTGGTTACCCATTACCATTTTCCCATCAACAAGACACGCATCATCAATAATGCTGTTCAACCTCCTGTTGTAAACGGCATCAACACGGATAATAAGACAGGCAGCATTCCCAAATTCATAACAGTAGCCCGGCTCATAGAATTGAAAGGCCTTGTACGGCTCATTCGTTCTGTGGCGCATATCAGCGTTCCTTTTGAATATACCATTATTGGCGAAGGTGAAATGAGGCCCGAACTGGAAAAATTGATCAAAGAACTTTCGCTGGAAAAAAAAGTATTTATGCCGGGCAGTTCGGATCAGCCTTTTGCGCAGGTTTCCAATCCGAGCCTATATTTAATGGGTTCACATTTTGAAGGCTTTCCAAATGTTTTACTTGAAGCAAATGCAGCAGGAATTCCTGTTGTGGCATTTAAGGCGCCGGGCGGTATAGGAGATTTAATAAAAAATTTTGAAAACGGAATATTGGTTGAATCGGATAGCGAGGCTGATTTTGCAGCTGCTGTTACAAAAGCGCTATCCCATTCCTTCGACCGTAATAAAATTAGCATGGACACCAAAAATCACTTTGATGTAAAAAAAATCATTCATCAATGGGAAGAATTATTTGAGGAACTAAGTGCTGCGGGGAAATAAAAACCTCCCATCAACGAGGTGCTTTTATCAGCTTCCAAAAAGTTTACAGCAGCAATGAAAATGCTTTAGCCACAGCTTTTCATCTTTTTTTGCCAATCACAAACTATATTACATGTTTTTATACCAGGTAGAAATTAAAGCTGCGCAAGCAAAGATTGTCAGGCTCCTTTTTTGAGAGCAGGGTCAGCAGGTTAAAACTTAAACTATTTTAATACCGTAACAAAGGATGAAAGAGAAGATTGTCATATTTACCTATTCACTGGGAGGCGCAGGTGCTGAAAGGGTAGTGGCAAATCTTGTAAATAACCTGGACAGGAATAAATATGATATTCACCTGGTACTGATGAACAGCGAAATAGAGTATGAGATCCCTGCAAACCAAAAGATACATTTCATTGAGAAGTCCGACCGTTACGAAAACGAATTCTTAAAGTTCATTAAGTTGCCTTTGCTGGCCTACCGGTTGGCAAAATATGTAAACAAAGAAAAAGCATCATTGGTATTGGCGGTGATGAGCAGGCCCAACCTGGTTGCAGGAATGTCGAAAACCTTTGGCATAAGATCAAAAGTTTTGATCAGTGAACGTTGTTATACACCTGATATTTACAAAGGGAATTCTTTTGTGGGGAAGATCAAAGTCGCACTGCTGAAATATTGTTATCCCAAAGCAGATGGTATTTTGCCGAATTCAAAAGGTGCCATTGAAGCGCTGCAAAAAATGTATCATGTCAAATCTGAATATACGCATGTAAAAAACCCGACGGACATTGCTAAAATAAAGCGGCTTGCTGCAATTCCATTGTTGAACGAAATGGATTTCAAAAGGTTCACTTTTATCAATGTGGCTACATTTCGGGATGAAAAAAACCAGGACCTTTTAGTAGATGCCGCGGCGTTGTTGAAGGAAATGGATTTTCAATTAATACTTGTAGGCAAGGGTGAAAGCCTCGAGCGCATCAAACAAAAGGTGAGTAGTTTGCAGTTAAATGATAAAGTGAGCTTTATTGACTTCACGGATAACCCTTACCAGTACATGAGCCGGTCAGATTGTTTCCTGCTGAGTTCACTCACCGAAGGATTTCCCAATGTACTGATCGAATCACTTGCGTGTGGATTGCCTATTTTATCGGTGGATTGTAAAAGCGGGCCACGTGAATTACTGGCACCCTCAACAAAAATTGATACAGAAATTCCCTCAAATGAGTTTGAGATAGCTGAATATGGTATATTGTGCGCCAATAATTGCATTCCTTCTCTTGCAGGTGCAATGAAATGGGTTTTAGAAAACCGGGATAAGCTTAACGAGTATAAACAAAAAGGGATTGAAAGGGCCAATGATTTTGAAATAAAAAAAGTGTGTGATGAATTCTCGCTCATATTCGACAGCTACCTGAAAAAAAAATATCAATGAGTTTTAGTAATAGTGGCGGTAAGTTTATCATTTCGCTCGATTTTGAACTGATGTGGGGAATAAGAGATATTGTAACCATCGATATGTATGGACAACACATTGTGGGCGTGCATGAAGCTATTCCAAAAATGCTGGCTTGTTTTCAACGTCATGATATAAAGGCCACTTTCGCCACAGTTGGCATGTTGTTTTTTGAAACAAAAGAATCGCTGCTGCAAAATTTACCTAAGAAAAAACCAAACTATAAGGTTGCCAATCTTTCTCCTTATGGTGACTACATTCACAGAAAAGTTGGTAATGATTACAAAACGGATCCCTATCATTTTGCGCCCGAGCTTATTCGCATGATACAAAATACGCCGGGTCAGGAAATTGGCACACATACTTTCTCTCACTATTATTGTTTGGAGCAATGGCAAACTGTGGATGATTTTCGTGATGACCTGCAGGCTGCGATGGCTGCTGCAAAAAAGAATGGTATCAGCATTACAAGTATTGTTTTTCCCCGGAATCAGTTCAACACAAATTACCTTGAAGTGTGTAAGGAAGCCGGCATTATCACTTACAGGAATAACGAAGAGTCCTGGCTCTATAATGCAAGAAGCGGTGAAAAAGAAAATTTATTGCGCCGGGCTTTCCGGTTGGTGGACGCTTATATTAATTTAACGGGTTATCATTGTTATACGGAAGAATATATGCTTGCAAAGTTCCCGGTAAATATTCCAAGCAGCCGTTTTCTGCGTCCTTTTATCAGCAGGCTGGAATTTCTTGACTGGCTGCGTTTAAGGCGGATTAAAAAAAGCATGACGCATGCAGCAAAAAATAATTTGATGTACCATCTCTGGTGGCATCCGCATAATTTTGGAACCAACCAACTTGAAAACTTTGCGTTCCTGGAAGAAATACTTGTGCATTACCGTTATCTCCATGAAAAATATGCATTTAAAAGCTACACCATGACAGAGCTTGCGAAAGAATTGATCAGTAAGCAGGATCATTTGAAGCTGAGTTATACCAAATAGATTAAAAGCTGCCCCACCAAATGATTGTCAGGCTTGACAGACAAGTACCAATTTCTAATTGGTATTAAATGGTTTTTACGGAATGATATGCTTAAATTTTAAATGCCTTCAGCAGGTGGGTTTCCGATCTTCAGGTCAGCTTCATCTTTTTTATACTTGTGATGCAGGAGTAGAAAAATAAACATCATCAAAAAAGGGATGCCAGGAATTTTATACCTGATCAGGCTTCCAAAATTGAAAGTTGTTAACCCTACAACGGCCCCAAAGATCAGTGCATAATAAAAGCAAATGCTGGCAAAAAAATCATGCCTGAGCAATGAACCGATATATTTTCTCTTGATAATAATAGCAAGTAAAGTGATGATAAATACGATAAAAGATTCCAGGGCGCTTAACAGTATAATGGGTTTGTTTACTTCCCATAACTGTGGCCGGAAATAAGTAGTATAAATTCCAAGTGGTATTTTCTTTAAGAGGCCGGCAAAACTGGTTTCAACTTCGCCAAATTCAAAAGTGGTTGATTCGTCAATGGAATTGTATTGTTCCTGGAAAGTATTCGAAGTCTTTGCAGCATCCAGGATATAAGGATCAAAATAATCGAGGTTGGTTAAAAGGACTGTAAAGGAAGTTATAAGAAGGCTTGTAATAAAGATCTTTGCAAGTAATGATCCGCGAAAAAGCTTCACGATAAGTTTGATGAGATACACGAGCAACACTGCAATAAGAAATGGAACCAGTATATATGACTTTAAAGTACCGATAAAATAAATATTCAATAACAATAGCACCGTGTTAATACCCCTGGCTCTTTTATACAGTATTTGAAAAAAGTTGTAAAAGGCAAAACCCATAAAGGCCATACAAAGCGTTTCTTTGTTCATAAAAGAAGAATATAGCAACACGCTGGGCATAAGCAGCACAGCAACCGCGATATTCTTTTTTAAATGCGGGTAGCGTTTGCTCAATGCCATAAAAAGTTTAAACTGGCCATCAACAGCAATCACTGAAAACAACAAATTAATGATCAGGTACCTGCCAAGCGCAATGGGGTAAAGCAGTGTTGAGATCTTTATGAGTAAAAAATTACTTTCAAGGCCAAGGCTGCTGAGGGTTGCTGTTAGTTCACTATCAAGCTTTATTTTTTCATTATAGCTGTCAACAGGAAGAAAAAAGTATTGAATGTTTGAAATATCTGTCCTGATCAACCTTAACATGTTTCTCGTCTCAGTAAAATAGGCTGTATTATCTGACATCTTCCAGTAATACACCGTTAAGACTGTCATTGTAAATGCACAAAACATTTTTAAAATAAAAAAAACAGTAAAGAGCCTTTTATGGTTCTTATCCATTTTTTTAAACACAAATACCCTTAAGATGTAATAGAAGAATATTGAATACACAAAAAAGAGAAGGAAATCGAGGGGTGATATCAGTTCATTTATATTATCCATTTAAAGGGAAGTTCTGTGTCCTCGAGCGCTTTTGGTTATTATGATTTTGATTTTCAATAATACTGCCTGTAAATCTATGCAACATGCCGTAATTAATAAAGAAACTTTTTTAATTATAAGTCAATTGTATAACTTTGAAAGGCATGGAATAAATGAAATTAGAAGCAACGTCTTTCTTTTCTTAGTCCATACCAGCAAGGGTTTTGTCTGTCAATTGCTGAATCCTTTACCATAAGAAATATGCAAAATACACAATCAGAGTATAGAATTATAAAAGGAACTGCGGGGGATGAAGAGTTGGAAAAATACATGTTGTGTTTTTTGCGGGATGGAGCAGACAGGAATATGGCAAACCTGAAATGGCTGCACCACGAAAACCTCCTGCACAGCAACGTGATCTATTATGCCATGAAAGGAGAGGAGATGGCAGCTATATACACAGCCCTGCCTGTGATCTTTCGTATCAACCAGCAACTTTTTCCAGCGCTACAATCTATAGATACATTAACGGATATTGATCACCGTGGTAAAGGCCTTTTTATAAAACTTGCCAACGCTTTATACAATGATGCTGCGGCTAATCAGTATAAACTTGTTTATGGCTTTCCCAATCCTAATTCCGCACCTGGGTTTTACAAAAAATTACATTGGCAGTCGTTTGGAGAGGCTCCTTTTTTATTTAAACCACTTAACCCTTTTTATTTTTTTAAAAAAATAATCAAACGGAAACCGCATACTGATTTTTCAAGCAGCAATTATATATTCAACGCTCCGCAGGGCAAAGATGTAAATAAAGATATTGTAATCAGGCAGGTGAATTTGTTTGAGGAAGATTATAATGAGATATGGAAACTCGCTTCTAAACAAATACATATCTGTGTTGACAGGAGTGCTGCCTATTTAAACTGGCGCTATGTTGACAAACCGGGCGAACATTATTATCGTTATGGTATTTACAGCAACAATAAACTGTCAGGCATCGTTGTGTTTTCAATTAAGAATAAGCATGGTGGATTGGTTGCTTATGTCATGGAACTGGTTTTTGATCCTGCTAAGATCAATTTGGGCAAACAATTATTGAAATTTGCGAACGGCCTTTGCAAAAAAAATAAAGTAGATGTTGTGCTGGCCTGGAGTATTCCCGGTTGTTTTAATTATGCAGCCTACAAGGGATCTGGCTACTATAATCTCCCGGAAAAACTAAGGCCGCAAAAACTGTATTTAGGCGCAAGGTCATTTGATGAGTCATTGGCACCTATGCTAAGCAATATCAAAAACTGGTACATCAGTTATTCAGATTCGGATACTGCTTGATTTGATGATTTGATAATTTGGTGATTTGATGATGAGAGCCTTGTAAAATTTGGATTGCTGTTTCATCAAATCTCGAAATGATCAAATCCTTTTTCCCACTGCATGATAATACGGCGTTTTTGGACTGATAACGATATCCGTTAGTCCGCACCTTGTCATCATTTCAAATACTTCTTTTTTTGAAAACCTTTGTTCAAGTGATGTGCCGAAGCGATCGAGTGAATCATTCCTGATCACAAAAAAGGATTTGTCTTCATAGGCGGCCAATGGAATTTTTTTAGCAAAGTTGCGCATTCCGATCAACACAAAGAATCTTGCAAGCAGCACCCAGGGCATATATAAAACTACAGCAAGGATATCGCATACAACTTTTTTTATCCCATTTGGAAGCCTGCTCACCAACAATCTTACCAGGTGGCTGGCCTGGAATAATAGTTTGTATAAAAAACTACGGTTGTCGAGATTATAATAGAGGTAGCAATAAAAATAGCCGCCCTTTTTTACTTTTTTAACGCAATCCATCATGGCCTTTTCCGTGTTGGGAATATGATGCAGTACGCCGATGCTCATGGCAAAGTCAAAAGTTTCATCAGGAAAGGGAAGGCTCTCGGTACTGGCCTGGGTAAGCCTTACATTGTTGGCATCTTTCAACATTACGTCTGCTGCATATATAGCCTTGCTGGGATCCACACACTCTACGAATTTGGCTATTTTGGCAATATGTTTTGATTGCCTGCCGGTGCCGCAGCCAATGTCTATCGCATAGCTGTTTTTGTTTACGATCTTATCGTCCAGTATATCAAAGTACAGGGACACCATTTTTTTGAATGTATCCTCATCAAAGTTGTTGAAACGTGACCATTCTTCACCAAAGCCTTCCACTACTTTAGCATCAATATTTTCTACGTCGGTTGAAAAAACACTTACCTCTTTGTGCTTCGCCTTAATTACCTGTATCGGTTCCTGGTTATATGCTTCCATTTTTTTAATTGGTTGCAAAAATAGGGAAAAGCTGTTAGCGGCAAGCTACAAGCTGCAAGCTGGCGGACTATTAAATAAACTCATTTTAATAATAATTTGCTCGCAGCTGGCAGCTTACAGCTTATAGCTTCTTTTCGTACTTTTGCCGCCATGCAAACCATTCTCACTACCGGTGGAGCCGGGTTCATAGGCTCAAATCTTGTAAGGTTTTTCGTAAAGAAATACCCGCAGTATAAGATTATTAATCTTGATAAGCTTACCTATGCAGGCAACCTCGAAAATTGTAAAGAGGTAGAACATGAACCCAATTATGAATTTGTAAAAGGCGATATAACCGATCTTGACTTTATCAAAAGCCTGTTTGAAAAATTCCAGTTTACATCTGTGATACATTGTGCTGCCGAAAGTCATGTAGATCGTTCCATTACAGATCCGCTTGCTTTTGTAAAAACAAATGTATTGGGAACGATGACCTTGCTGCAGGCTGCAAAAGAGCATTGGAAAAATAATATGACTGATAAAATATTCTATCATATTTCAACTGATGAAGTGTATGGTTCATTGGGTGCCGAAGGTTTTTTTGTTGAAGAGACCGGTTATGATCCAAGGAGCCCTTACTCGGCATCCAAAGCTTCTTCAGATCATTTTGTGAGGGCGTATTATCATACATATAAATTGCCGGTAAAACTTTCCAATTGTTCCAATAATTATGGTCCCTTTCATTTCCCTGAAAAATTAATTCCTCTCTGCATTCATAATATTTTAAACAATAAACCATTACCCATTTATGGCAAAGGAGAGAATGTGAGGGACTGGTTGTATGTGGAAGATCATGTTCGAGCCATTGACATCATTTTTCACAAGGGAAAAATTGGTGAGACCTACAATATCGGTGGCCATAACGAATGGACCAATATTGCCCTCGTAAAAGAACTCTGCAGGCAAATGGATGAAAAACTTGGAAGGGAAAAAGGCGCAAGCGAAAAACTCATCACTTATGTTCAGGATCGTGCGGGCCACGATATGCGTTATGCTATCGACGCTTCTAAATTGAAAAATGAATTGGGTTGGATGCCTTCATTGCAGTTCGAAGAAGGAATTTCCAAAACGATTGATTGGTACCTGGAAAATACAGAATGGTTGAAACATGTTACCAGCGGCAGTTACCAGCATTATTACGAGGATATGTATGGTAAACTGTAGCAGTTATTTACGCCTGTTGAAGTAGCCATCTATCACGGTTAATCCATCACTGAAGGATAGGCTATGCGTACGGGTTATATTTTTGTCCCAGTTCGCTTCTATTTTATTTACCATAACCTCTTCGTAGCGTTCTTCATTCATCACTACAACATGATTGATGTTGACAGCCTTGCCATATTTTCCTGAGCAATCCTGTGAGGGCCTGTATAAATTATTATTGTGCATAAACAGCCTTCCGGCTGGCCTTGCTCTTTTTACGTCACTTATGATTGGGTTTGCTGCATGTGGCTTCCATTTATCGGTCATTAAGGTATCAGCATAGAAGAGGTATAATTCATCTGAAGCGGAAGCACCGGCATAGCTTCTCATATTTGCAAACAGCCAGTATTTTCCGTCTTTAAAATGTATGGTTGGGTCGCAGGCGTACACATTTTCCATCAGGTTCATTACAAATTCCCACTTATATGGAAAGCTGGTACACTTATATAATTCGATCGTATTGTTTTCTGCTGATTCGGGTGTCATGTACCATTCATTGCCATCCTTAAAAACAAACGGATATGACAGATGATATTGCTTATCAAGTATGATTTGAGGCTTTTCATATTGCCCGTTGGAATTCATTTCAATTACAGAAATATGGCCCTTATTTGTTTTATAGATTAATTCTTCAAGGAAAATATAGTGTTTGTTGTTCTCAAAAATAACACATGGATCAGCCCAGAAAACATTTTTTGATGGGAGCATTTTTTTATAGCGAAACATGGAAGTAGCAATATCGTTTCCTTTTTTGAAAGAATATAACAGTATCCATTGCTCCAGGTAAAACATTCGCCATATAGAATATTTAAGTATAGAAAATGATTTGGAAACGATCAATTTAAAGAACTCATAATTCCGCGGTTTCGTATACAAAGGATTCGAATAAAAAACAGGATGCTGGTTTTCTGTTGCAACCTGCTGAAAGAATTTTTCCGGGCCTAGTTCATGCAAACTTTTCAAGGCCCTTGGTAACAGCGATGTAGCATTCCAATAAGAACTATTTAGATTCCTGTTGATAAACAGATTATCGGTACACGCCCATGTGCGGTTAAGTATACTGCCTCCATCAAGTTCTTCTGTAATGATCTGTAATACTGTTCCTGTTTCTTCCCATCGTTGGATGGACTCCCACACGCCCGCCGGGCCACCCCTGTTTACTTTGTTATCTCCATGATGGTAGGACCAGATTCCATATTTCGCTGTTGTTAAGATTTTTCCTCTTAAGATGCGAAAACCTAACCTTATAAAGACATCAATATCCTGTTGTTTTATTTTTTCAATGTCTTCATCTTTAAAATAATCAGAATGTTTTTTTTGAATCGGGCAAACTTCCATCACCGTGCTGCTTGTTGCATCAATGATATCGGAAATATTTGTCAATGCAAATGCATCGGGTGCAGGTTTCGAGATTTTTTTTTCAACTACCCGGTATAACTGGTAAAATATATTTTTGTATTGTTCAATCGCTTTTTTAAACATAGACCTGTGCGCATCAACAGGCTGTTGATTTATTACGATTAGTTTTATCTCAACAATATCCTGCCTCCTGATCTCTTCAAACATTTTATACATCCAATAAGGTTGTATATAACTATCCAGTAATAAACCTATGCGGATCTTTTCTTTCATTAAAGCGCTTTTACTGTTTTGTCATGAATACTGGCTAAATTATGACATAAATTCTTTTCACCTGTCTTTTAAGGCCTCGCCAACCGGATATTCGTTTTCAAACTCTATATAATTAATTTTATCTTTGAGCAGTTCAGCTCAATAACCGACGCAGGCAATTAACGCAAGGATTAAATCTTCAGAAAGCAAAACAACATTTAGTTAAATGAAAGGAATAATACTGGCAGGTGGTTCAGGAACAAGGTTGTATCCAATTACAATGGGGATCAGTAAGCAATTGATGCCTATTTACGACAAACCAATGATCTATTATCCATTAAGCACGCTCATGCTTGCCGGAATAAAAGATATTTTAATAATCACCACTCCCGCCGACCAGGCACAATTTGAGCGGCTATTGGGCAACGGTAGCCAGTGGGGCTGCAGCATTCAATATGCAAAGCAGGAAGTACCCAACGGGCTTGCCCAGGCTTTCGTGATCGGTGCTTCATTTATTGGCAATGATTCGGTGGCACTGGTACTTGGTGATAATATTTTTTATGGGAGCGGATTTAGTAAGTTATTACAGGGCGCCGCCGATCCAAGCGGAGCTGTGATATTTGCATACCCCGTAAGCGACCCGGAAAGATATGGTGTGGTGGAATTCGATTCCGGGTTTAATGTATTAAGCATTGAAGAAAAACCTGCAGCACCCAGGAGTCATTATGCAGTGCCGGGCCTTTATTTTTATGATAATGAAGTGGTGCAAATTGCAAAAGATATAAAACCCAGCCCGAGGGGAGAATATGAAATTACCGATGTGAACAAAGTGTACATGCAAAATAAAAAATTGAAGGTACAGGTACTTGATCGTGGGTTTGCCTGGCTCGATACCGGTACCTTCGATTCATTGAATGATGCCAGTGAATATGTAAGGGTTATTGAAAAAAGACAGGGCCTGAAAATCGGGTGCCCCGAAGAGATCGCCTGGAGAATGGGTTTCATTAGCAAAGAACAACTGGTAAAACTTGGGGAAGGCCTGAGTAAAAGTGGTTATGGAGAGTATTTAAAAACAATTATAAAATAACGCACATGAATTATTTCGTACATCAATCATCTTTCGCAGATGAAGGTTGCAAAATCGGGGAAGGAACGAAGATCTGGCATTTTTCACATATTATGACAGGCGCTGTTATTGGTAAGAATTGTATCATCGGCCAAAATGTAGTTGTATGCGATAAAGTTTTGCTGGGAGATAATGTTCGTGTACAAAATAACGTTAGTATATATGAGGGCGTGATCTGTGAAGATGATGTTTTTCTTGGCCCGGGGATGGTGCTTACAAACGTAATCAACCCACGCAGTGCGATAAGCAGGAAACATGAATTTAAAACCACACTTATACGCAAGGGTGCAAGCATTGGTGCTAACGCGACCATTGTTTGTGGCAATGAGATCGGCGCATATGCGTTTATTGGCGCAGGCGCTGTAGTTACCAAACCCGTTCCACCCTATGCCTTAATGGTTGGTAACCCCGGCCGGCAGGCAGCATGGATCAGTGAGTTTGGGCATAAGCTGAAATTTGATTCATATAATAAAGCGACTTGTAAGGAGAGTGGGCAGGAGTATATTTTGGAGAATAATAGTGTTAGAAGGATAAAATAGTGAATGGTGAATGGTGAATAGTGAATGGTGAATGGGGAATAGTGAATAGGGAATGGTGAATAGTGAATGGTCGATGGTGGATGGTGAATAGTGGATGGTGAATGGTTTATTTTTCTTTTTTGGGAAAAGGTGCGGCCCGCTTCCTGGAAAGATTTGACAGGGGCTGTTGGGGTATAACAAAATAAATCTTAATGTCCCTTGTTTCTAAATTTAAGACGGTATACAATCATCCTTCGGTAAAATCGGTAGGCTTATATACATTCAGCAATTTCTTTTCGAAAGTAGTTTCTTTCCTCTTGCTCTTCGTTTTTACAAACCCGTTATACATTACTCCATCCGAGAACGGGTTACTTAGTTTATTCAGCACCAGCCTTATTTTTTTAATGCCGTTCCTGTCGCTGGGCATTATTCATTCTACTTCAACAGATTTTTTTAAATTAGAAAAAAAAGAGTTCAAAGATTTTTTTTCAACGGGCTTTTTAATGCCCGTAGTGGTGATGATATTTTCAATTGGGATTTTGTTTTTGTGCAGGAATATGCTGCAGCAGGCATATGGCTTTCCACCGATGTTTGTTTGGATGATACCTGCTGTTACATTCCTGATTTTTTGTAATGAACAACTGCTTGGCCTTGCAAGGGACAATAATGAACCGCAGGTTTACCTAAAAGCAAATGTCACTAAAACTATTTTGGAATTCGGACTGTCACTCATTTTAGTTGTTTACTTTTCCATGCGCTGGGAGGGAAGGATACAGGGAATATTTATCTCGTATTTAATAACAGGCATGTATGCTTTTTATTATTTCAATAAAAAAGGATACCTGTTTGGGCGCATCAAAAAAAAATATCTCTACAATGAGTTAATTTATGCGGTTCCTATCATGGCATTACAGGCAAGTATTTTTGCCATGAGCGCTTCCGATAAATTTTTCCTTTCCGCTTTTTCTTCCGATAACAATGAAACTGTTGGTATTTATAGCATTGCTTGTGTTTTTGCTGCTGTAGTGAATATCCTTTCAATGGCGTTAATACAATATATATTTCCGAAGATATATGCCATGCTGTCTTCAGGGCATGTAGATTATGCCGCTATCAAAAAATTCTTTTTTGGATATCTTGGCGTAATGGCCGCAGCTACGTTGGCACTAATACTTGTGACACCGCTGTTGTACAAATATTTTATCAATGCAAAATATAGCCCTGCGCTTCGTTACAGTTATCTTCTTTACCTCGGGAATTTTTTATGGACGATCTGTTATTTCTTTTACTCATTTCTTTTATACCATAAGCAGAAAAAAAAGATCCTTATTTTATCGTTATGCTGTATCGTGATAAGCCTTAGCTGCAATTATTTTTTCATAAGCAGGTGGATGGATTATGGCGCCGCAGTATCAACTTTGCTGTCATACTTTATCGTCTTTTTAATAACTTTATTTTTTACAGCTTCCCATTGGAAGGGATTTCTTTTAAAGCAAACAGCAAAGCTCTGAAAAGTGAATAATAAAAAAACGATTCTTCATATCATTCAGAATTTCGGCAGGGGCGGAGCTGAAACCGCCGTGGTTGGGGTTTTAAAAAACCTGCATGAATATAATAATATAGTTGTTGCTATGGACAGCTTCAACCAGTTTGGTGATGAATTGAAATACGATAAATATTATTCTCTCAACCTAAAATCTTATTATCATTTTCCCCTGGCAATAAAAAAACTCAGGAAGATAATTATTGAAAACAAAGTTGACCTTGTGCATAGCCAGTTATATTGGAGCACTGTATTAGCAAGATTTGCCTGCCCTGCAAATGTTCCGCTTGTTACTTCCATACAGGCTTCGCTGTCCAATAGTTTTGAATACAAAAAAAAATGGATCGGCTGGCTGGATAAATTTAGTTATAACCGGAGAGAAAGTACGATACTAGGTGTTTCAAAAGATACATTGGAGGATTACTTCAATTTTTTAAAGTTGAAAAGACATCGCAATTATGTGTTGTATAATTTTGTTGATACCAAAGCTTTTGTTACATCAGCTTCCCCAACGTTTACCAACAATGGTACATTCAAACTGGTAACCGTTGGAAGCCTGAAGCTTCAAAAGAACCAGCGATTTTTATTAGAGGCATTTAAAAAACTCAGCGATAAGAATATCTCACTCGATATTTACGGCGAAGGCTTACTAAGGGAAGAACTGGCAAAATATATTACTGATCATAAGCTCCCCGTAAGGCTGATGGGCCTTATCGGTAACCTGAATGAGGTATTGGGCCAGTACGATCTTTTTGTAATGCCTTCGTTGTATGAAGGCTTTTCCCTGGCTGTACTGGAAGGTATGCTGATGGAAAAGCCGATGTTGCTATCAAATATCCCAACATTTACAGAACAGTGTGACGATACTGCCGTTTACTTTTCGTTGAATGATGTAAATGATCTTGCAGAAAAGATTGAAGCATTAAAGAATGACCCTCGCCGTTTACAACAAATTGCATCTGCAGGTAAAAACAGGGTACTTCAGTACTTCACCCTCGATCATCATATGGCAACCCTTCGAAAGATTTATAAAGAGATTTTGAAGGACAATGCTTAAGAGATTGTTGGCCGGGGATATATACAAGGATGGCACAATGCGGTGGATTTGGGGGATTTTATGCTGCTTTGCAAGTATTACAAGGCACTAAATGTACTAAGCCTTTTTCTTTGTGCCTTGATGGCGAAATTTTGAAGGGAGATTATCTGATCTGACGATTTTTTTTGCCACGAAGACAGTAAGGCACGAAATAACACAAAGGATTTTCTTTGTGCGTTTTCGAGGCTTTGTGTCAAAAAATAACCACATTTTATTTTCCAATTTGCCGCATCCGCATACCAATCATTTGCAGTCGATAAAATAAAGTCTTCCAATAAACCCGTAATTTTAAACAACTATCAAAGAAGCCTATCATCCCCCGAATGAATAAAAAAATCATATTCAACGCTTTGAATATTGCAGGCGTTGGTAAGTTTTTAAGATCTCAAAAAAAAAATAAGCTTACCGTGCTCAGCCTGCACAGGATCTCATTCCAGGAAGACTTTTTCTGGAACCCAATACGCCCGACTAGTTTCGAAAAATTATTACAGTATTTAAGTAAACATTACTCCATCATCTCGTTCAGCGATATAGCTTGCTTACCTGGATCCAATCAATCCTTAAAGCCATTTCTTATTCTAAGTTTTGATGATGGCTATTATGATTTTTATGAACATGCATTACCATTACTGGTAAAATACAAATTGCCATCCAATCACAATATTGTAAACGCATGTGCAAACAATAATCATATTATCTGGACACAAAGATTGAATGCATTGTTTAATCATTGTAAAAATAATAATGCCGCGGAGTTAAATTTTGATCTTTATAAGGGTGTATGTACCCTGGCGGCCTTTAATAACAATTGGATGCGTTTTTACCTTGCTGTGTACAATTCTTTACTCGGAGTTCCCCTAAAGCAAAGACTTGAGATATTGTCTGAAAAAGAAAATTTTTTTTCAGTTACAGCGTTACAACGAATGATGAACTGGAACGAAATTGCAGAATGCTCACGAAACAATGTGGAGATTGGTAGCCACACTTATAACCATGATGTGCTCTCAACCATTGATGATAGAGCAATACTGCAACATGAAATCATAGATTCAAAAACAGAGATTGAGGAAAGGCTGAATAAAAAAATATCTATCCTGGCTTTGCCAAACGGGCAGGGCAATGAGCAGGTTCATGATATTGCTGAAAAGGCAAAACTGTCTCATGTGCTTTATGTTGGTGAAAAAATAAATGATCTTCAGAAGTACACTAACGGAAATGCCGTACACGACACTTTTCGTGTAAATATTGTTGAGGAAACGATGCCTGAAATGATTCTCAGGACTGAATTGTTTCATTCTAAAATAAAAAAATATGGCTGATTACAGGATAAAAAGGATCGGCGCCGGGGATTTTTCTATCCTGATCCCTTTGATGAAAGACTGCTTTGGGCAGGACGTTGATGTCAATTATTTTCATTGGAAATATATTGATAATCCGGCTGGGCATTTTATTGGATTCATCGCCATTGAACCTACAACAAATGAAATAGGTGCGTACTATGGCGTGGTGCCACAAAATTTTATCATCGACGGAAAGGAACGTACCATTTATCAATCCTGTGATACAATGACACATTCAAAACACCGTCGGTTGGGCTTATTTAAAATGCTGGCACTTGAATGTTTTCGATATTTGAAAGAAGAAAATAGATTTTTCATTATTGGCTTTGGTGGATCACAATCTACCCCGGGCTTTCTTAAGTTCGGCTGGAGACAGGTCTTCCATTTTCGCTACTATTTTAAACACAGCATATTTTGCCAGGCGGCACGCGTTCGTTCGTTTTCGTCGGGGACTTTCAGGGAAGAAACGGATTTGAATAAGTTGCAGATTTTATTGGATAAGCTCAAACAGCCAGCGGCCATACATACCCGAAGGAATGTGCAGCATATAAGCTGGAGAACAAAAAATCCTAACTACTCTTATAAGACTGTCACGTATTCAGAAGCAGATATAATAGAAGGTTATGTTATTTACTACGTGCTGAACGGAAAACTCATACTGTTTGATTTCATTTTTGATACTAAGAAAAGTGAAAAGGGATTGTTATGGTACTTGTCAAAAGAAGTAGTGAAGAACAACTACGAAGGTATCATAGCATTTTGCCAGGAAAAGGGAGAGCAGGCAAAATTGTTGCAATCAAACCGTTTCATAAAAAACCCTTTTAAGAAAGGGCCTTTGTCAGAAAAAACACCCTTTATCTTTTTTGCCTCAGACGAGGAGATGAATAAATTTTCCGAACAGGATAAATGGCAGATCACGGGCTATGATCATGATGCATTATAATTTTATCCTTTGTATCTGAATTAACAGTATTACCAGGGTTCCTTTAGCAAACGAAATAGTTCGATACATCTTCCCGTAAATAGCCACCAACTGCGTTCCATGAGTCGGCCAATCACCTGAAATATATCAAATCATCCTCATTAAGAAATCAATAGCCGTTATTAATCATTATTTTTGCAACTCCTAAAACATAAAGATTCATGTGTGGTTTAACCGGTTTTATTGACTTTAAGAATAGTTCATCGAAGGAGATCTTAACACAGTGTACAGATGCATTATCTCATCGGGGACCAGACGGCGCTGGTTATGAATTCTTTCAATACGATGACTTACAGGTTGGGTTAGGTCATCGCCGTCTATCCATCATCGACCTTAGCAATGCTGCGAGCCAGCCCATGTGGTACAAAAACTTTTGCATCATCTTCAATGGTGAAATGTATAATTATGCCGAAGTAAAATCGGAACTTGAAAAATCAGGGCATCAGTTTATTTCGCATTCAGATACAGAAGTAATGTTGCATGCCTGGGAGGAGTGGGGTGTTAAAATGATCGATCGGTTTATTGGTATGTTTGTTTTTGTTCTGTATGATACGGATAAAAAAGAAATGGTTTGTTTCCGTGACAGGGCCGGTGTAAAACCATTTTATTATTATTGGCAGGACGATTTATTTTTATTTGCCTCCGAACTGAAAAGTTTTCACAAACATCCCCGATTCAAGAAGGAAATTAACCTGCAGGCTGTGCAACAATTCTTTCAATATGGTTATATTATGGCCCCCCTGTCTATTTTTAGTCATACCAAAAAATTAATACCGGGGCATTATCTTACATGCTCAATTGCAAAAAAAGAAATATCTGTCAACAAGTATTGGGATGCATATGATCCATATAATAAGCCCAAGCTGGATATTACCGAGCAGGAAGCAAAAAAACATTTAGAAGAATTATTGATCTCAGCTTGCAAATACAGGATGGTAGCGGATGTGCCGGTTGGTGTATTTTTAAGCGGCGGTTACGATAGCACTGCCGTAACTGCATTATTGCAGGCGCACCAGTCAGAAAAAATTAAGACATATACCATCGGCTTCCATGAAGATGATCATAACGAAGCTGTATATGCGAAGAAGGTAGCTGAGTATTTAAAAACAGACCACACCGAACATTATTGCACCACCAAGGAAGCTCAGGAGATCATTCCAGACATTCCGTATTATTGCGATGAACCGTTTGGCGATTCTTCTATAATACCTACCACCCTTGTAAGCCAGCTTGCAAGGAAGGAAGTGACCGTGGCATTAAGTGCTGATGCGGGTGATGAGGTTTTTGCAGGATATCCAAAATATCCCCTGGCTTTGCAAATGATTAAAAAGATGAATGCCTTTCCTTTCTTTATAAAAAAGCCAGCCGGCAGAATTTTGAAACATATGCCTGATTCATTATTGGTGAAACTTGCAGGCAATTCGGCCGCTTCTATCAAAAAACAAAGGCTTTCTCAAATACTGCAAACAAAGGCAAGTACACCGGCTATCATGGATATTTTACTTTCGCAGGTGTACACCGATGAGCAGCTCGATGGATTGCTGACAAAAAGAGGTGACAAGGCATGGTCCTTTTTTGATTCTGAAAATATGCTTAAGGAGTCATTAGGCGACCTGGATAAATTACTTGCCATCGATTATAAAACATACCTTCCTGATGACATACTTGTAAAAGTTGACCGTGCCGGTATGAGCATTTCATTAGAAGGGCGTGAACCCCTGCTCGATCATCGTGTACTGGAATTTGCTGCACAGCTTCCAGAAAATCTGAAGATAAAAGGAACAAACAAAAAATACCTGTTGAAAGAGATCGTCCACGACTATGTCCCAAGAGAAATGATGGAGCGTCCAAAAATGGGATTTGGCGTTCCCGTTGCTAAATGGCTAAAAGAAGACCTTCGTTATTATGCGGATGAATACATGAGTGATGCAGCTTTTAAACAGCACGGACTTTTTAAGAAGGAAGGTGTGCAGCACATCATGCAAAACTTTTACAAAGGTGACCGGAACTATAATAATTTATTTTGGTACCTGTTGATGTTCCAGATGTGGTACAAGAAATGGATGTAAGGATTGATGTGTTTTTGAGTGTGTACATACCTACTGCCGGTGACTTCAGTCAACGGATAAAAAATTAGTGAATCATTGACAAATAAAAAAATTCTTTTCATTTCATATGATGGCATGACCGATCCATTGGGTCAAAGCCAGGTGATCCCTTACCTTATAGGGCTTAGTAAGTTCGGGTACCAGTTCACGATATTAAGTTGCGACAAACCCGACCATTTTTCTGCAAATAAAGAATATGTTGAGGGCCTCCTCAAAGGATTTTATGTTGAATGGGTAAGCATTCCGTATCATAAGAATCCACCAGTAATTTCTTCTGTATATGACTATCTCCGCTTGAAGCAAGCCGCCAAAACGCTGCATAAAAAAAGAAATTATGATATGGTGCATACAAGGCCTGGTTTGCCAACACTTGTTGCATTATGGATGAAGAAAAAATACGGCGTTCGTTTTTTAAATGATGTAAGGGGTTTTTGGGCAGATGAAAGGGTAGATGGCGGCATGTGGAACCTGAAGAATCCTGTCTATAAAAAGATCTACCATTTTTTTAAGCAGCACGAGTATGAATGTCTTGAAAAAGCAGACCATATTACCTGCCTCACCCATGCTGCAAAAAAGGAAATGCTTTGCTGGAAAAATATCAAAGGCCAGCCGTTACCGATAGATGTAATTCCATGCAGTGCAGATCTTGATCTTTTTAACCCCTTGAACGTAGATGCGTCATTAAAAAAACAATTTAGAGATGACCTTAACATAAAAGATACAGATATCATTTTTACTTATCTCGGCTCAATCGGCGGCTGGTATCTTATAAAAGAAATGATGCAATTCTGTAAATTAATTGCTGATAGGATGCCTGAAGCACGTTTTTTATTTATTTCCCCGCACAGGCATGAACAAATTGTTGCCGCCGCAGCTCAATTTGGTTTGCCATTAGAAAAAATTATTACCACCCATGCTCAGCGGCATGAAGTGCCGGTGCTTTTATCATTCAGTAACTACTCGCTGTTTTTTATCAAAAAATGCTTTTCAAAAATTTCTTCCTCGCCTACCAAGCATGGCGAGATCATGGCTATGCAAATACCACTGATCACAAATGCAGGCGTGGGGGATATAAAAGAAATTGTAGAAGAATATGATGCCGGTATAGTATTAAATGATCTTTCCGAAAACAGCATGCAACTTGCAGCAGAAAAAATTGTGAACAAACCCGTATTTGATAAACAAAAAATACGGCAGGGAGCGGAAGCCATCTATTCGCTTGAAAAAGCGGTATTGGCTTACAAACTTGTGTATGATAAGATATTTAAATAGCAATCCTACTTCCGAAAAGAATGGAGGTATTAAAGTGCTACCGTAAAATTCCTAAGTGCTTCTACTTCATTGCCGGAACTACAAAAAAAGCTGACCTTTTTCTACATTTTCTTTCACTATAATTTCCTTATTTATTTTAATCAAAATGCAATAACGTTTCCCGCTGTACGTTAGTTAGCTGATCCTGGTATTCTTAAACCAAAACGTACTCCTATGGAAAAAGTGATCGCCCTGATTGTATCATACAATCGCCAGGCACTCTTATCAGAATGTATTGCAGCCCTCAGAAATCAAACCCGCAGGCCAGACGCAATACTGGTTATCAACAACGGCAGCACAGATAATACACAAGAATGGCTGAAAGCCCAGGCAGATGTTTTCCATATCACGCAGGCAAATGAAGGTCCCGGCAACGGTTTTAGTACCGCAATCAAATGGGCCTATAAAAACGGCTACTCCTGGATGTGGTGTATGGATGATGACGGGTATCCAAAAGAAGATGCGTTGGAGGCACTGTTGAATGTTGACACCCCAGATCGCAGCCTTTTAAATTGTGCCGTGATCAATAAAGAAAATAAGAAAGACTTTGTTTGGAACACCAACAACTATAAAACAATTGATGATGTAAAAGAGCCGCTTATTAAAGGTATTGGCCATCTTTTTAATGGAACACTTATTCATCGTGCTATCGTGGAAAAAGTTGGCACACCAAAAGAAGGTTTGTTTTTATGGGGCGATGAAACAGAATATTTTTATCGCATTACAAACCGGTATCGCATCCCGGTATATACTGTTGCAAACAGCATTCATTATCATCCGGCATCTGCATATTCCTATAAGAAAGATTGGGATTTTAAATCTTCCTGGAAGATGTACTTCTATATACGGAACAGGTTTCATATTGACAAGACCCGGTTCTCGAATAAAATATTGGCAACGTTTCATTACCTTTTTTTCATTACCGCTTTTGCAGGAACAATTGTGCTTTATCAAAAAACAGATAAGGTTAAGAAATTGAATTTCCTGATCTGGCCACTGGCCGATGCATTCAAAAATAATTTTTCGGCTACGCCACCTGTTATCCTGGATGAACTGGCCCAACGTAAATTAAGGGATCAACAGTTCTCATTTACGGCGCCGATCAAAAATTTATTCAATGCCATATTTCCGGCGGGAGCTGCTGAAGGTTCAAAAACAGCTGCTGCATAATAATTAATTGTTTTGCACTAAAACTTTTTATACACTTAACTCTGAGACAACCGGCCCTGCGTTTTCGCGGGGCTTTGCTTTTAGCTTGTTATTGAAATATAAGATAAAGAAGAGTCCAATAACATAAAACGGGATCGCCGGTATTTTATACCTTACCAATGATCCAAAATTTAAAGTGGTGGCGCCTACAAACAATGCGAAGATGGTAGAGAACATGAGACAGTAAAGTACTATTGGCTTATTGATAATGGTGCTGATGAATTTCTTTGGCCCTACTTTTAGTAAAACAAATATTGTGAACAGCATTAGTGCAAGGCTCTCCAGTGAAGATAATAATGTAGATAATTTTTTAGACTCCCATAAATAAGGGCGAAAAAGCGTGGCGATCACGGCAGCGGGTGCCAGCCGGACAAGGCTTTGCGCAGAACCATCAAATTCCACATTAAGCGAAAAATTGGAAGTTGCAGTTCCTGCCTGTGCTTCATAATTATTTTGATAGATCTTAATGCTTTGAGAAACCCCTGCAGATGCAAAATTGCCTAGCGCCTTTTGCATAGCATTCGTGATATTTAGAAAACCGATCACCGTACCGATCAGTACTGAACCGATGATGATCACTTTTGCAAACTTGTTTTTAATCAGCGTCACATTTTTAAATAGCAGGAATAACGCAAAAAAGGGAACATAGGAAACAATGATGTACACTTTCAAAACAATCAATAGGTAACTGAAAAATATTAAAATTGGAATATAGATCAGCGGGTTCTTCTTTTTATAGAACATACCGTAAAGCGCATAAGTGATCCAACCCAATGCACCAGTACATAAAGGATCTTTTAAGATCCCCGAACTCCAGAAAACAAAAGTTGGTAAATATAAGATTGCAATTGCAAATTGTTTGTGCAACTCGGGGTACTGTTCATAAAAAAAACGGTAAAGCCGCCACACCCCAGTAAATGAGATCATGGAAAAGAAAAGGTTGATGGCAAGGAATTTTCCAAATGTGATGAACGAAAGCAGCGCCACGATACGGGTAACCATGAAATTACTTTCCTCATTAAAATATCCTAAATTATCAACGTTTAAAAGCAAAGCCTGGTCGAAATCTTTTGCCGAACCCAGGATCAGACTGATGTTTGAAGGGTCATTTAAAATGAGTTTATAGATATTATAACCTTCAGGGTGGTAAAGTCCGGTTGTATCTCCAGGCGATATCCATAATACGAACATGCAGTACGCAAAACAACTGAATACTTTAATCCAAAATCCCTGGCGATGATATTTTCTCAGTACCGGGTCATCATATTTTTTTCTTCTCCATGCAAACAGGAGGTAAAAGATGATGATGTAGATGATGAATACTATGTAGTCGAAGAAATTCACTTTAGGAGTTGAAAGTTATGAGTTAAGAGTTATGAGTCGGGTTCAATGAATTTGAATACTTAAATATTCTTAATAATTATAACCCTTGTTTAAAGAAAAAACTTACGAGTTGAAAGAACCAACTCATAACTCATAACTTTAAACTCATAACTCATTCAAATTTATCCTAAATATTCATACAGCATTCAACAATATGAACTTATTTTGCTCAATAACAAAACTGGGATAAAATGTGCGGCATTGCAGGTTCGGTAAACTTTAAACTGGCATACGAAAAAATAAATGCTGCAATGCATCACCGTGGCCCGGATGAACAAAATTCGTTTACCGCCGACAATGTGGATCTGTATCATCTGCGTTTGTCTATTCTTGATATTGCAGCCGGCAAACAACCTATGCATCTCCGTGACCGCTATACAATCATTTTTAATGGCGAGATATACAACCACGCTGAAATAAGAAAGCAGTTTGGGTTGACCGGTAATACCGCTTCCGATACGGAAACATTATTATTACTGTACGAA
The DNA here is from genome assembly GCA_039921685.1 of Ferruginibacter sp. GTDB lineage: Bacteria > Bacteroidota > Bacteroidia > Chitinophagales > Chitinophagaceae > Ferruginibacter. The sequence continues at coordinate 17,772 of JBDSBG010000219.1, read as the reverse complement.
AAGTTTGGGAAGGATTTGTTGCAATACCTCGATGGTATGTTCGTATTCGTTATCTATGATAAAGCCGACAGGAAATTATTCATAGCCCGCGACCGTGCAGGTAAAAAGCCGCTGTATATTTTTAATGACCATAAAAAGATCGTTTTTACCAGTGAACTTAACTGCCTGAAGGCACTGCTTCCTTTAGAGATGGATAAGGCAAATTTTTTCCAATACACCAGGCTTGGCGTTTTTTACAGAACATTAACCCCTTATAAAAATGTTACGGAGTTAGCAGCGGGTACTTATCTTTTCATCGATTGCAACAGCCTGGAGATTAAGGAGCACAACTGGTGGAATGTGCGTGACTTTTACCTTCAACAGAATAATGACAATTTGCAGCAAAGCCTTGAAAAGACAAACAGCTTCCTGGAAATGGCGATAAAACGGCGACTGGAATCCAGCGACCTTGAAGTAGGATGTTTTTTAAGTGGTGGTATTGACAGCGGCCTTGTTACTGCCATTGCAAGTAAATACAAATCCAATCTCAAAACCTTTACGGTTTCTTTCGCAGGCGAGTATAATGAAGCACCATTGGCCAAACTGGTAGCAGAGAAATACAATACCAATCATACAGAGATAAATATTTCTTTCGACAACATTAAAAATGATGTAGAGCAAATATTGTGTAATTACGGTGAGCCCTACTTTGACAGTTCTGCCATTCCCTCTTATTATGTGAGCAGGGAAGCGAGGAAATATGTAACGGTTATCCTGAATGGTGATGGAGCAGATGAATTATTCGGCGGATACCGGCGGTATGTACCTTTTTCAAAATTTGATTTTTTTAAAAAGAACTTCCTGGTTAATAAGTCTGCGGCAATGCTAAAAAATCTAATGCCGATGCCGCAGAATAAGATATCAAAATACAATTACCTGTACCGGCTTGCATCATTTGCCTCGAAATCAAGTGTGGAAATTTATTTATCCGCCGGTCTCGATCTAATCGAAGATTATGAGAAAAATATATTGAAGTCGCCGGCGGAATATCTTCAGCAAATGCGGTCAGACTTCAACGTTATCACCAATTCCCCCATGTCGGGACTTAAAAAGATCATGAACCTGGATTTTCATGTCAACCTTTTCAGCGACCTGCTGGTAAAAATGGATATTGCCACTATGGCCAATTCACTGGAAGGAAGAAGCCCCTTCATGTCAAAGGAGTTGCTGGAATATGCGCCAGGAATGAATGACCGCTTCAAAATAAATGGCGGAACAACAAAATACCTTTTGCGCACGCTTTCCCGGCAGTACCTTCCTGAAACACTTATCAACCAGCCTAAACGGGGTTTTGAAATACCATTAAAAAACTGGGTCAATCATGAGTTAAAGGAAATGATGCATGATTATATAGCAGCGCCCTCGGCCATGAACCGTGATATTGTAAACTATGATTTCACGGAAAAATTATTGAACAATTCGATCAATGTTCCTGCTGAAAAACGGGCCAAGATCCTGTGGATGCTCTTTTGTATGGAAGTATGGTATAAGAAGGTTTACCTCTGTAAATAAATGGCAACCGGCACCAAAACCCTTTCGTGACGTTGTTAATCCCCTTGCGGTTATAAAAAATCCCAAAAATTGCGTTGAAAATTCTCCCGCAAAATGCCGATTTAGGTTTATTTGAAGGCCGGGGGAAAATTGTAAGTTACAAATGCTAAATTCGCAGCTATTCCCGCTTGCCAAAACAACAGACTCCACTTAGGATGTTTGGCGATGTGCAGGTGAAGTTAAAAAAGACGAAATGATTCTAATTGGTTATTCAGGACATGCTTTTGTAGTAGCGGGGATTTTGCAGGCTGCCGGTAAAATAGTGGATGGGTATTGCGATGCAGAACAGAAAGAATTCAACCCTTTCGGGCTGGAATACTTTGGCACCGAATCATCTGCTGAAGGGATTAACAAAATTAAAACGACAGATTTTTTTATTTCAATAGGAAATAACGGCATCCGGAAAAAAATATACGAGCGTTTTGCAGCGATGCAACGCTACCCGTTAAATGCAATTCATCCGTCGGCAATCATTGCACCTGCTGTTACAATAGCATCTCTTGGAGTAATGATAAGTGCTGGCGTTTGTATCAATCCCCTAGCCTCGATCGGTGATGGGGCAATATGTAATACGGGTTGCATCATTGAGCATGAATGCAAGGTTGGCGCATTTGCACATATTGCACCAGGTGCGGTTCTTTGTGGCAATGTAACGGTGGGGAATGGGAGCTTTATTGGCGCAGGTTCGGTTGTTAAGCAAGGCATCAGGATTGGTGATAACGTAACAATTGGCGCAGGCGCAGTAGTGTTACGGGATGTTGAGGATAATCAAATCATGGTTGGTAATCCAATAAAAAAATTAATAAAATAAAAATTACAAAAGCTCTTGGTGTAAATCACATCTTAGATCTTAAATCATACATCATAAATATAATTAAGCACTATGAAGGTATTGGTCACCGGCGCTGCAGGATATATTGGTTCTGTTTTAGTTCGTCAGTTATTAAATAAGGGATACCAGGTTCGGGGGTTCGATAGCCTGAAATTTGGTGGCGATTCTTTGTATGAAGTAATGCTTAATCCCGATTTCGATTTTATGCAGGGCGATATACGCAATGCAGCCGAGATAGATAAAGCGTTGGAAGGTATTGATGCCATTGCTCACCTTGCTGCAATTGTAGGTGATCCTGCTTGCAAAAAATACAGTGAAGAAGCCAACGAAACAAATTGGAAAGGAAGTGTTGCCTTATTTGAAGCCGCAGAAAAAGCCGGCGTAAAACGCTTTGTATTTGCAAGCACCTGCAGCAATTACGGTAAGATGCCCGACCCGGGGTCGTTCGTTACAGAAATATCTGAATTAAGGCCTGTTTCTCTGTATGCAGAACTGAAAGTAAAATTTGAAAAATATTTATTGGAAGAAAGAAAGGACTCAAATATGTGCAGCACAGCTTTGCGGTTCAGTACCGTTTATGGATTTTCTCCACGTATACGTTTTGATCTTACAGTAAATGAATTTACCCGCAATGCAACCATTCATGGTGAGCAGGAGATCTGGGGTGCCCAGTTCTGGAGGCCTTATTGCCATGTGGATGACCTGGCACGTGCAGTCGTTTTAGTATTGGAAAGCGCAGATGATAAAGTAAGGGCCAATGTTTTCAATGTAGGAACCACCGAGGAAAATTATAACAAAGGAATGATTATCGAAGAAGTTTGTAAAGTAGTGCCCGGTGTTAAAGTGAATTACGTGGAAATGAATGAGGACCCAAGAGACTACCGTGTAAATTTTGATAAAATAAAAAATGATCTTGGTTATACCATCACAAAGAAAGTACCAGATGGCGTGAATGAAATTTATAAACTACTTAAGACAGGAATTGTAACGGATTCGTTTGCACAGAAATTTAGAAACATTTAAGAAGGTTTGGTGTTTCTACGTGAAAGCGTTTTTATTAGTTATGGTCAATGAGTGAATGAGTGAATATTGCTTCGAATTTTATTGACCTATTCAATTCACTCATTCACCCTGCTACCTGATCAATACAACTGTTCCATGTAGTTTCCAAAGTTTGCATTTAATATCTGTTGCTTCAAGCATCCAGGAATAAGTACCGATGTTTTGCACTGATCCTTTATAAGTTCCATCCCATCCTGATGAAACATCATTTGTATCGAAGATTAACTGGCCGGACAAATTGACAATACCAAATTAGTCTTTTTTCTACATGTTTCTTTGAGCAGCTCATTATTTCACCCTTCTAAACCTACACCCCCATAAACTTCTAAACCCTCTTTTACCTACATTTGCACCCAAATCATCGCTATGCTTTTACTTTCGGGCCCTAACATGGCGGGCAATGAATGGAAATACGTGAAGGACTGCCTCGATACAGGCTGGGTGAGCAGTGTAGGCGCTTATGTGGACCAGTTTGAAAAAATGACTGCTGAATTTGCAGGTACAAAATATGCAGTTGCCACCAGTAGTGGTACCACCGCCTTACATATCTGTCTTGTGATGATGGGCGTAAATCAAAATGATTATGTGATCACTCCCAATATCACGTTCATCGCTACCTGCAATTCTATAAAATATACAGGCGCCAATCCCATTTTTATCGACACGGATGAGAAGACCTGGCAAATGGATCTTGATTTGCTCGAAACATTTCTTAAAGAAGAAACAGAACAAAAAAATGCTGTTTGCCATTATAAAAAAGATGGTAGACGTATCCCGGTGATCATGCCAGTACATGTGTTGGGAAATATATGTGATATGGACCGGTTTATGGCAATTGCAGCAGAACACAATTTAACCGTTATAGAAGATTCAACAGAAGCACTTGGCAGTTACTACAAAGGAAAACATGCTGGCAGCTTTGGTTTGCTTGGTACCTTCAGTTACAATGGCAATAAGATCATCACTACTGGTGGTGGTGGCATGATCGTAACAAACGATGAGGCACTGGCAAAAAAAGCAAAGCATCTTACCACACAGGCTAAGAGTGATCCGTTTGAATATATTCATGATGAGATCGGTTATAATTACAGGTTGGTGAATGTTGCCGCTGCCATGGGTGTGGCCCAAATGGAATTACTACCGGGTTTCCTTACACGCAAAAAAGAGATCATTGCTTTTTATAAGAAAGAACTTGCTGGTATTGCTGACATTGAGTTCCAGGAAGTAACGGCAGATGTAAATCCCAACTGGTGGTTGCCCACCATTAAAACTGCAAGGCAAAGAGATGTGCTAAAGATCCTGAATGATCATAAAATGCAGAGCCGTCCATTTTGGGTGCCAATGAATCAACTGCGCATGTTCAGCAATGATATGTATTACAATAAAACCGATCGTTCTGATTTTGTTTATAAACATTGCCTGAGCATTCCCTGCTCTACATATATAACCGATGCAGAAATGAAAGGAGTAGCCGATAAAATAAAGGAAGTGTTTTAGAATACGGATTACAGGCTACGAGATACGGGATAAAGAGATATCCGCATCCCCAGATCCTGCATCTCGTATCATTAACTATTATGTACAGAATTATAAAACGCCTTATTGATATTCTCCTGGCCAGCCTGGCCCTTGTTATCCTGTCGCCTATCTTAATTCCCTGCATTATTATTTTACTATTTACAGGCGAGCATGAAGTTTTCTATTTTCAAAAAAGAGTAGGGTATAAGAATACAATGTTCCAGATATGGAAGTTTGCAACGATGCAAAAAAATAGCCCGAATATGGGAACTGGCGAAATTACTTTACGCAATGATCCAAGAGTAACCAGGTTTGGCAAGTTCTTGCGCATTTCTAAAATAAACGAACTGCCACAGATCATAAATGTTTTAAAAGGCGATATGAGCATTGTTGGCCCACGCCCCTTAATGGAAGTGAGTTTTAATTTATATGCACCGGAAGTAAAGAAGATCATTTATGATATGAAACCGGGCATCACCGGAATTGGGTCGCTGATTTTTCGTGATGAAGAAAGACTGGTATCCGGGGCTGCGGATCCCAGGGCAATGTATGCATCTATTTATCCCTTCAAGGCTGCACTCGAACTTTGGTACCGGCAACATGCTTCGGTATATACAGATTGTATGGTCATTTTTTTAACGGCATGGTCTATCCTCTTTCCTAAAAATGGGCTTACAGAAAGAATATTTAAAGATTTGCCACGAAGGCCTGAAAATTTCAGGACGATTTGATTTTAGCTTTTGATTGGCGATCGCTTACCATGTTTTTTTGTTTATCTTTTTCTGCAATGCGCTCAACAATTTCTCCTAACAATCGTTATCTTGTTTCAATATAATACACTATGGACCTGTTCACCATCAAAGATCTTGAAAATCTCTCTGGCATTAAAGCTCATACACTCAGGGTATGGGAGCAGCGCTATAGCTTTTTAAAACCCAGCCGCACGTTTACCAATATACGGTACTACAGCAATGAAGAACTAAAAACAATACTCAACATCGCATTGCTGAATAAATATGGTTTTAAGATATCCCATATTGATAAGATGACTCCTGCTGAAATACAGGAGAAGATACTTTCTCTCAATCAACAGGAAGCACAACAGGAAAGGATTGTGAATGACCTCATACGGAATATGGTGGACCTGGACATGGATTCATTTGAAACAACACTGGGTAATTTTATTTTGGCCCGGGGTATTGAAAGAGCCATTGTGCAGATCATTTTTCCTTTCATGAATAAAATCGGAATTCTTTGGCTCACCAATCATATAAACCCTGCCCAGGAGCACCTTGTATCCAATATGATCCGCCAAAAACTAATTGTGGGAATTGAAGGTGTGACAGCTCCGGTGAAATTAAAAAAGACAATTTTATTATTCCTTCCAGAAGGAGAATACCACGAGCTTGGATTGCTTTTTATGTATTATTTATTGAAAAGCCGTGGTGCCACTGTCATTTATCTTGGGTGCAATGTACCTTTAAGAGATATTGAGTATGTGGTTAATTTAAAAAAACCCGATTACCTGTATGCTCACCTTACCACTGTGAGCCAGAATTTTAACTTTGATAAATTTCTCCAGAATATAAGCAAGAAATTTCGAAACGTACCCATTATCATATCGGGACAATTTACCCATACGTACGAAAAGAAATTACGCCCACCAATCGTTTTCAAAAGAACTTTTTCGGAAGCTATGGAATTTGTTTCCGGGCTGAAATAACCCTATAGTTCCTTAAAAAAGAGGAAAAATAGTTTTGTGCAGTAAAATATTCTGTTTAACTTTACGGTGTAATAAATTAAACAAAACATGTCCACGATAGAGTTTAATGATTTGTTGATCGGCAATTCCGATTTCCTGAAACCTTTCGCATTTACTTTGACAAAAGACAATGATGCGGCAAAAGACCTGGTGCAGGAAACCTTGTATAAGGCACTTTCCAATAAGGATAAGTATCATGTAGGCACCAATGTAAAAGCATGGATGTACACCATCATGCGGAATACGTTTATTAACAACTACAGGAGAAAGGCCAGGCAACATACCACTTTCGACAATAGCTCAAATGATTTCCTGATCAATGTACCGCAGGCCACCACTCCCAATGACGCGGAGGTGAACCTGCGTCTGAAAGACATACGCTCAGCCGTTCACAAACTCCCCGATTTGTTCAGGCTCCCTTTTCAAATGTATTTTGAAGGATACAAATACTTTGAAATAGCTCAAACGCTTCACGAGCCATTGGGTACGATAAAAAGCAGGATACACTTTGCACGAAAATTATTGAAGGACCAATTGACGAGATGGTGATAGGGGAATGGTGAAAAGTGAATGTGAAAATCTGAACTTTTTGCTTTTTATTCGAGTTTGAACAAGGATCGAATATTATGAAGCTCAAATCTTTCACCATTGACCTTTCACTTTTAAACCAACAATGAAAAAAGTTACAATAATAGGAGCAGGGTTTTCGGGGATGTCGGCTGCATCCTTTATGGCAAAAGCAGGTTGGGATGTAACGGTTCTTGAAAAACACAATATGCCTGGGGGAAGAGCAAGAAAATTTGAAGAGCAGGGATTTACATTTGATATGGGGCCAAGCTGGTACTGGATGCCTGATGTTTTTGAAAGGTATTTCCATTGTTTTGGAAAGAAGGTTTCTGATTACTATGAACTAAAAAGGCTGGATCCTTCATATCGAGTTTATTATCCCGAATCTGTTATGGATATCCCGGCCGACTATGATTCTTTAAGAAAGTTATTTGAAAGCATTGAGCCCGGGAGCGCAAATCAGCTCGATATTTTCATGAAAGAAGCGGCTTATAAATACAAGGTGGGGATGAATGACCTGGTGTATAGACCAGGTTTATCAATAAGAGAATTTATTGATCCGGCATTTATAAAAGCTTTGTTTAAACTGGATGTTTTTAGTTCCATGAAAAAGCACAGCAGGAAATATTTTAAAGATCCAAGACTGATTGAACTAATAGAATTTCCTGTATTGTTCTTAGGCGCTTTGCCCGAAAAAATCCCTGCCCTGTACAGCCTGATGAACTATGCAGACATAAAATCCGGTACCTGGTACCCGCAGGGCGGCATGTATAATATTGCAGATGCAATGTACAAACTCGCCCTTGAGCTGGGAGTTAAATTTAAATTTGATCATGACATTGTAGAAATAAAGACTGAAGGCAATAAAGTAATAGAACTGACTGCAGATTGCAAAGGATCGCGATTGCCAATTGCCACTGATGTGGTAATTGCCGCAGCCGACTATCATTTTATTGAAAGTAAATTAAAACCGGAACAAAGGTCTTATTCGGAAAAATATTGGGATAGCAGAACAATGGCGCCTTCATGTCTATTGTACTATGTTGGTCTGAATAAAAAGTTGAAAAAGATATCACATCATTCCCTATTTTTCGATGTTGATTTTAACAAGCATGGAAAGGAAATATATGATGATCCACAATGGCCGAAGGCACCTCTTTTTTATGTTTGTGCGCCATCGGTGACTGATCCTACAGTTGCTCCGGCAGGATCGGAGAACCTCTTTTTTTTGATTCCCGTTGCAGCAGGATTATCTGGCGATACGGAAGCATTGAGAGAACAATATTTCAAGATGATTGTTAAAAGATACGAGGAGTTGACTGGTGAAATTATCTCAGATGCCATCATTTTCAAGAGATCTTATGCGGTATCAGATTTCGTACATGATTACAACGCTTTTAAAGGAAATGCCTATGGCCTGGCAAACACGTTAATGCAAACAGCCCTGCTAAAGCCATCCATAAAAAGTAAAAAACTAAAGAACCTTTTTTATACCGGACAGCTTACCGTACCAGGGCCGGGTGTGCCACCCTCGTTGATAAGTGGTGAAGTGGTGGCGAAATATGTGAATGCTGAAATGTGAATGGTGAAAATATAAAGTTTTATTTTTTCTTCGATGGTTATAGCCGTCAAGCCTGGCAAAAAGCTCAAAGCTTTCAGCGTTCACAAGTAATAAAAATGATAATTGGGATCGAAATGTAAATTATATACAATGATCAATCTATTTCACGAGGTGAGCCAACAATGCAGCCGTTTAACAACTGAAAAATACAGCACGTCATTCAACAGTGCAATAAAACTATTGCATAAGGACCTGCGTGCGGCTATTTATAATATTTACGGTTTTGTTCGCTTTACTGATGAGATTGTAGATACGTTTCATGATCATGATAAATTCATTTTACTGGATGAATTTAAGAAAGCAACTTATGACGCCCTTGATCGGAAAATAAGCATCAACCCGATCCTGCACAGTTTTCAGATGACGGTGAATAAATACAATATTGACAGGGATTTGATTGGTTCATTTTTTTTCAGCATGGAATCCGATCTCAATAAAAAGAAGTATGACGTTGCCGGCTACCAGCAATATATTTACGGAAGTGCAGAAGTAGTTGGGCTAATGTGCCTGTTTGTATTCTGTGACGGAGATAAAACAATGTATGATAAATTAAAACCCTCTGCCCAGGCTTTGGGAGCAGCATTTCAGAAAGTGAATTTTTTAAGGGATATAAAAGCAGATTACCAGCAATTGCACCGTACTTATTTCCCTGAAGCTGACTTTAATAACTTTACAGAAGCGATGAAAAACCGGATTGAGGATGATATAACCCTGGATTTTAAGAATGCTTATGAAGGAATCATTCATCTGCCGGTAAAAGCCAGGTTTGGTGTGTATGTTGCGTATAGGTATTACTTATCATTGTTTAAAAAAATAAAAAAAGTACAGCCTACTTATTTGCTTGAGGATCGTATTCGGATCCCCAATTATTCAAAAGCATTTATTTTAATGCGGGCCGGATTAAGAAGCCAGCTAAATATTTTGTAGATTGGATGGCGATGGGGAATCGGGAATCGGCAATCGGGAAGCGGCAATCGGGAAGCGGCAATATTTGCTTTTAAAAGAGACTCATTAAGAATGTCATTCCGGATTCCCGATTGCCGATTCCCGTTTCCCCGAATAACTTCCAGGTAAAAATCAAACAATTGCAGCAAGTAATTTTAGTGAACGAAAAAGATGAATCCATTGGTGTGATGGACAAAATGGAAGTACATGAAAAGGGCTTATTGCATCGTGCTTTCAGTATTTTCATTTTCAATGCAAAAGGCGAAATGTTGTTGCAACAACGTGCAGCCGATAAGTACCACAGCGCTAATTTATGGACAAATGCCTGCTGCAGCCATCCGAATCCCGGCGAAAAAATAGATGATGCTGCACACAGGCGGTTGAAAGAAGAACTTGGTTTTGATACAACATTGATAAAGGCTTTTGATTTCACTTACCAAACATCTTTCGATAACGGCCTTATTGAGCATGAATATGATCATGTGTACACAGGCATTCATGATGGCGAAATTCATCCTGATAAAGAAGAAGTGAAAGATCATTGTTTTATGCCGATGAAACTCCTGGCAGCACAAATGTCCCTGCACCCACATCTATATACCGCATGGTTTAAAATTGCTTTTCCAATGCTGGAAGATTATCTTGCACGCAAGAATTTATAAACTACAATAATTACAAGCTAAGCTGTCCGGGGCTGACTGAAGTATTAATTAATTGGGATAAAGCTCGCCTTCGACACGGCACCTGGCAGGCCCGAAAATTTTGATAATGCATTCACAAAAGGCAATTATTATTGGCAGCGGTGTTGCCGGCATGGCTGCAGCGATAAGGCTTGCTGTAAAAGGTTATGAAGTGAATGTGTATGAAATCAATGCGCACCCGGGCGGAAAGCTGTCCATGTTTGAGAAAGATGGATATCGTTTCGATGCAGGGCCTTCATTGTTTACCCAGCCGGAAAATATCCACGAACTGTTTGAACTGGCAGGCGAGCCTATTGAAAATTACTTCAGCTATGTTCCCGTTGATATTGCGTGTAAATATTTTTTTGAGAATGGGAAGATCATTAATGCATATTCTGATGCAGCTTTGTTCGCCAATGAACTTGCTGACAAACTGGGTGAACAATCAACTTCTACAAAAAAATACCTGAACAGGTCAGAAAAATTATATAAAAATATTGGCAGTGTTTTTTTAAATAATTCTCTCCAAAAGAAAAGCACCTGGTTTCACAGGAGAATAATACGGGCAATAGGGTCAATACGAATCCCTTACCTTTTTTCTTCATTGAATAAATACAACAAAAAGAAGTTTTCATCGGCCGAGGCAATTCAAATTTTTAACCGTTATGCAACTTATAACGGAAGTGATCCTTACAAAGCACCGGCTATGTTAAGTGTTATTCCCCACATTGAATACAACCAGGGTGTATATTATCCTGCAGGCGGTATGATCAGCATTACAAACGCCTTGCATAAACTCGGTGAAAAAAAAGGAGTGAAGTTTCATTTTAATACTGCTGTTGAAAGAATTATTTATTCTGAGGGAAAAGTATCGGGGGTGGTTGTGCATGATCAGAACATTTATGCACCCATTGTAATAAGCAATGCCGATATTTATCTTACTTATAAAATCCTGCTCAATCATTTGCCAAAAGCGCAGAAGCTTTTGAAACAGGAGCGAAGCAGCAGTGCCCTTATTTTTTATTGGGGAATAAAAGGTTCATTTCCTGAATTGCAGCTGCACAATATTTTATTCAGTGATAATTATAAAAAAGAATTTGATGCATTGTTTACCGGGAAAACACTTGTTGAGGATCCCACAATTTATATAAATATTACTTCCAGGATGGAGCCAGGCCATGCACCGGATGGAAAGGAAAACTGGTTTGTGATGATAAATGCGCCTTCCAATTATGGCCAGGACTGGGAAAATTTAAAACAATCGATCCGTTTTAAAATTATTGAAAAAATAAACCGTATACTGCAAACTGATATTGAACCGTTAATAGAAACTGAAGAGATACTTGATCCTGTTTTGATAGAAAGTAAAACGGGCAGTTTTATGGGATCCTTGTATGGCAGTAGTTCAAATTCAAAGTTGGCGGCTTTTTCACGACCAGCTAACTTTACAAATTATATCGAAGGTTTGTTTTTTTGTGGAGGAACTGTTCACCCGGGTGGGGGAATTCCGCTTTGTTTTAAAAGTGCAAAGATTGCAACAGACCTGATAACAAAAAGCTCAATAATAATAAAACATTAAATCCAGCATCATTAGCACCCGACCTCAAACTCCCATCAACTTATCCCGCAATCAGATTGCTACGGCCATTGCTATAGTATTTCATGTCATTGGCCTTATAGGGATCATGTTTTTTGACAAAGATTTTTTTATAAGAGCAACGCCTATGAACCTGTTGCTTATGTTTCTTTTATTGCTTTACACACAAAAGCGGGTAAACGGCTGGCTGTTATTATTTTTACTCACTTGCTTTATAGTTGGGATCGCCGTAGAAATTGTTGGGACAAAAACGGGCTGGCTGTTTGGTAATTACAAATATGGAAATGTGCTTGGGCCCGGCATCGAAAATGTTCCCTATATTATTGGCATAAACTGGTTCATTATCATTTATTGTAGTGGTGTCACAATACAAATATTATTAAATAACATTCTTGATCGATTGCCGTTTGATGCGGAGCATCCCAGGCCAGCTTTAAAAGCATTGTCCATTATTGCCGACGGTGCAACGCTTGCAGTGCTCTTCGACTGGCTAATTGAGCCCGTTGCTGGCAAGCTTGGTTATTGGCAATGGGACAGCCCGCTAGGCACCCCTTTTTATAATTATTTATGCTGGTTCATGGTGAGCAGCCTGATGCTGGCAGTTTTTCACTTCGCCAAATTTGAAAAGAAAAACAAATTCGCAGTAAATTTGTTATTGATACAGGCAATGTTTTTCCTGCTATTAAGAACTTTTCTATGAGCTGGTATTTATTTATTACAATCACCATCGGCACTTTCATTTTGATGGAAGCCGTCACCTGGCTTACCCATCGCTACATTATGCATGGTTTTTTATGGTACCTGCATGAAGACCATCACCAGCCCCGCCCGGGATTTTTTGAAAAGAATGATGCTTTCTTTTTGATATTTGCAATTCCTTGCTGGTTAAGTATCCAGTTTGGGCTTCAATACAAACTATATGGGTTAGCCGCAGTTGGCTTTGGTGTTGGAATGTACGGACTGGCTTATTTTATTGTTCATGAAGTGATCATTCACCAACGGTTTAAATGGTTTAGCAGGAGCAATAACGTGTACATACGGGCTATTCGTTGGGCGCATAAAATGCACCACAAGCATACGGGAAAATACGAAGGGGAAAGTTTTGGGATGTTGTTTGTTGCACGTAAGTACTGGAAGAAGGTTTGGGCTGATAAGAAAAGAAGAACCGAAAGCCATCAGCCATGAGCATTGAGGGTGTTTCTTTAACTTGAACGCACCATTTACATGCAAACGTTTCAAACCTTTAATTAATCACTCAACGCTCGCAGCTTAAATCTCGCAGCTTATACCTCACAGCTCATGGCCACTAAGTACACATATTTTTTTATTCTTTTTGCATCTTTAATTGGGCCGCTATTGCTCAGTTTTGACAGGAAAGTTGCTTTCTATAAAAAATGGAAATATCTTTTCCCGGCAATGTTACTGCCTGCGGCTTTTTATATAGTATGGGATATATACTTTACAGCACATGCTGTCTGGCAATTCAATCCTTCTTTCATAACTGGAATAAAAATAGTCAATTTACCTGTTGAAGAAGTACTATTCTTTTTTATTGTTCCATACTGCTGTATGTTTATTTATGAATGTGTGCGTTGCTATTTTCCTTCTTTAAAAGATGGCAGGGCAGCTTCACTCCTTTTAAAAATAATTGGGGTATTGCTGTTTGTAACAGGAAGCATTTTTTTCAACAGGCTGTACACGGGTTATACATTTGTGCTTACAGGAATAGCCATCGCTGTTCTTTTTTTATTCAGGGAATATTTTATAAAATTTCATGTAACAGCTTTTTTTATCAGCTTTCTTATTAGCCTGCTTCCTTTTTTAATTGTGAATGGATTTTTAACAGCGATACCGGTTGTGATCTATAATGACCAGGAGAATTTGGGTGTTAGGATCTATACGATTCCTTTTGAAGATGTTTTTTATGGGATGCTGATGTTGCTGATGAATGTTGCTATTTATGAAAGAATAAAAAGTGGAAATAGTAAGATGGCCAAATGATGCTCTGAAAGAATTTGTTTTTATCGGCATCGGGCAAAACAGATTTAGAAAACAACCTAAAATAATTACAATCTTGATGTTTACATTACAATCTATCTGCCGCCAGGCTGAGAGCCACCGTTGGGGTTAGCTAACTTCAAACAGTTCATCCCACCGCGTCGTGTATCTGGGGCTCCTCATTTCCATTCTCATCTTCCAGTCCCTTTTTGTACCTGAAGCTGCAAACTTTACGATAGCATCTCTCATAGAAAAATTGACATTGTCAACCATATCCATCAATAAACGTTTTCCATTTTGTTTTTCTTCTATAAATAAATTTCCCTGGATGGTTTCATCAGGCACAAGGCCGCTGAGCATTACACCCGCTTTTTTGTACGATTTTCCTTTTTCAAATAATGCATCTACCAATTGTATGGCCGGTTTTATCAACTCATGCGTGGAAGAAGTTGCTATGGGTAATGTAACGTACCTGCTCTTTGTTAGATTGCCATGCCTGAAATCAATGTTGTGATTTTCTCCCTTTGCAACTACGAATACGCTAATAGTATTGGCAGCGCTTCTTTGCCGCCGCAATTTTTCTGCAGCTTTGGAAGTATAAGTCGCAACAGCTTCTTTGATATCATTAATATTATTTACATTATGTCCAAACATTCTTGTGCTGGCAATCATTTTTTTTACTGTGAGTTCTTTTTCCATGTCTTTGGCTGGTTCGCCTTTTAACTCCTTTAAAAGGCGAATACCGGTAACACCACCTAAGTTCTTATTTGCCCAATATTCTGTTTTTTTTGTAAGATCATAGGCAGTAAAGATCGCAAACATTTCTACTAATTTTTGCGCATACTGGTAACCGACCCCCCACACCTCCTTTACAGGTGTATTTTGCAATGCGTCTTCAATCTTTTTTTTTGTATCAAGTACAACCACGCACTGGGTGCCCTCTTTATTTTTTTTTGCTAAATGATTGGCAACTTTAACGAGCACTTTAGTAGGTGCTACACCAATAGAAACTTTTATGCCTGTCCACATTTCCACTGTTTCTCTTATGTTCAATGCAAGTCCAAATAAATCACCTTCTTCAAAGTCGTCCAGGTCTAAAAAAGCTTCATCAACAGAATAAACTTCTACTTTGTCTTTTCCCAGAATCATCCGCAATGTTTCCATTACCCGCCAGCTTAGGTCGCCATACAAATTATAGTTGGAAGAAAAAGTTGCGACATTAAATTTTTCTATCAGTGGCTTTGCCATAAAATAAGGCCCTGCCATCTGAACACCTAAATTTTTCGCTTCATCTGTCCTGGATATGATACAGCCGTCATTGTTGCTCAGCACTACAACCGGCTGATGCTCGAGGTGCGGTTTAAACAGCCGCTCGCAGGAGCAGTAGAAGCTGTTGCAATCGATGATTGCTTTCATACCAGCAACGGCCCTCTCCGCCCCCGAAGGAGGGACTTTATTTTTCTGATAATTTAGCGTTTCGCTTGCTATCATACATTTAATTTAAAAAAATCCAACATTTCAATAAAAATATAGCATTACAATTTTTGGAGGGCCAGTTCCCCCTTCGGGGGCGGATGGGGCCTTAGAGATTCTTGATCACATAGGTCACCACCCCCCAAATCTGCAAGTCATTAAACTCACTAACGTCAATGGGTGATAGTTTTGGGGTTTCGGGTACAAGCCTGATTTTATTCATGGTCTTTTCAAAACGCCTGATCAGCATTTCGCCATCGATTACTGCGATCACAATTTTGCCGGATTGTGCCTTGATGCTTCTGTCAACAATCACAATATCGCCGTCGTGAATTGAAGCATTGATCATGCTGTTGCCTGTTACCCTCATAAAAAAAGTTGCAGGCTTATTGCGGATCAGTTGTTCATTCAGGTCAATGCCCCTTTCCATATAATCGTCTGCGGCAGCACCAAAACCGGTTGCGTTTGCAGTGGGAACATTTTGTTGGGTGAACCTTTTGGTTCCCTGGTACCCGGCAGATAAGAAGTTTTCTACATCCATAAAAAATATTTTTGCTTTACTAAAATATTTAGTAAATTTATGCTAAATTAATGAGTAGTAGAAAAATCCTTAAACAATCTTTTTAAAAAGATTGGAGGGAGTTTTAGAGAATTCTGCACAACATATCAACGAAGCTGGAACTGGCTTTATCCGGGCATGTTTATGGCTTTTTACCTTATAAAAACAAACTAAATCTATTTTATGAAAAATATTAATAATAGTATTCCGGGATATAAGATCAACGAATATGCATTGATATTAAATCCCCACGAGGAATTGCGCAACAAGATCATGCACGTCAAACAACAGTTTTATGATACTTATAAAGCTTCCTCGGCATTATATGGTAGGCCACAGGTTTCATTGGTGAATTTTATACAGTATGAAATGTTTGAAGAAAGAATCGTCAATCATCTGAAAATGGTGGCCATGGGATTTCATCCTGTAAAAATTGAATTGAAAGATTATGGTAGTTTTCCGTCTCACAGCATCTTTATAAATATTGTATCGAAATTACCTATACAGGATTTGGTTAAACAGGTTCGCAGCGAAACCCAAAGGTTAATGAAACTGGATAACGAAAACAAACCACATTTTATCCTGGAGCCACATTTAACGATTGCGAGAAAGTTGGCACCCTGGCAATATGAGAAAGCATGGCTTGAATACAGCCACAAACATTTTACAGGAAGATTTATTGCAGATGCTATGTTGTTATTAAAGCGGCCTGTTGGCGAAACAAGATACCAGGTAGCCGGAAGATTTGAATTTCAAAATTTACTGGTAATAACCACTAAGCAGGGTGAATTATTTATTTAAATTATTTTAAGTGATGCATGATTTATTAACCGAGAGAGAAAATTATTTAGCTAAAGAAATTGTTGACATTGCTATTTGTATTCATAAGGTAATAGGGCCCGGACTGTTGGAAAGTATTTATGAAACATGCTTTTGCTACGAATTAACTAAAAGAAAGATTCCTTATGAAAAACAAAAATCACTTTCACTGCAATATGATAAACTGGTTATTGATAATGCCCTTAGAATTGATATTCTGGTTGATACTCAAGTTGTAATAGAACTAAAATCACAGGAGTATTTTCATCCGGTTTGGGATGCGCAGGTGTTGAGTTATCTAAAACTTAGTAATAAACGTCTTGGATATATTTTGAATTTTAATGTTCCATTAATGAAAGAAGGAATACGGCGGATGATTAGGTAAGGTTCCTTAAAGGAATCTGTTAATTGCGACTTTGTGCCTCTGTGTTTCAGTAATTGCACAAGGGTTTTGAAACACAGCGGCACGGAGCCAGGGGGACACAGAGAAAATTCATTTTGATTTTATAATAAAAGAAAACATGTCTGATATGCTGATCTAGAAGACCATAAATTTTTCATTGATCAATAAAAAAAACCTAATCCATGAACGATACGGCCTTCTATTTATTCTTTTTCTCTGTGCCTTTGGTCTCTGTGTTTCTGTAATTGAACAAGGGTTTTGAAACACAGCGGCACGGAGACAGGGGGCCACAGAGAAAATTCATTTTAATTCTTATACTAGAAAATATGTCAGATATACTCAAACA
>JBDSBG010000218.1:0-38958 GCA_039921685.1 Ferruginibacter sp. | reverse complement strand
CTTTTTTCAAAAGCGGACGGCAAAGATAAGGGCATAAGATCTTCTGGCAAATTTATTTTGAAAGTTTTAATGTTAAAAGGATGAAAATCAAGGGCGCCAAGGGCTGAAACTGTTGCTGAGCAAGGGCTTTAGCCAGGTCACTTTTTTTTGAAATTATTTGGGGGAGATGCGCATCCCTTTAGAAGTCTTCGCCTGATATGAAGCGAAATGATACAGCAGAGCGCCATGATAACTTAAATGGAACCCAAAAGTAATAGAGGGCAACCCGCTCATAGCTTAAGGACATCAACAAATGTGCTTATGGATCTACTGAAAAATCAACCCGCAAGAATGACGCGATCAGTCAATGAACAGGTATTAACTCTTTCGTCGTCAGCCTTTTTGGCCCGAGAACAGACGGCGGAGTCCAAGACTTGTTGCCAGGATCTCCTAACACCAGGCAAACAGGAATGGAAGTAAAGTTAATAACACACAGCCATCAGCGTAAGTCCATGTGCATCTACGGAAAAATCAACGAGGGCAGAATCCTTTGATTCTATGATCTTAATAAATTCGGAAATGGTTGTTTTCTTTCTTCCAACCTTTAGCATCGTTCCAACCAGGCCCTTTACCATACCACGCAGGAACCTGTTCCCTGAAACCCGATAGACGGTGAGATCATCCCTGGATACCCATTCACTTGTATATAATTCACATTCAAAGGATTTGACCTGGGTATTGCGTTTTGAAAAAGCTTCAAAGTTAGTGTAGCTCTTGAGTATTGATGCGGCTTCATTGAGCAATCCCATATCCAGTTTATATGGATAAAAATAACAGCGGTCGGCTAAGAACGGATCCTTCGACTGGTAGATCCAGTATTCGTATGTTCGGTACCTGGCATCAAACCTGCAATGCGCTTTATCATCAACCTGGCTGATACTCTTCACGACAATATCTGCAGGAAGTATTGCATTTAAACGATAAGCAGTTTTATCCCAATCTATTTTTTGTGTGGATTCAAAATCAAAATGAAAATAATTTTGCAAGGCATGTACGCCGGTATCTGTACGGGATGACCCGGTTAATAATACTTCTGTTCTTAAATAAGTTTTTAGTGCTTTCCCGAGTTCTGCCTGTACGGTATTTGCATTTTTTTGAACCTGGAATCCGGCATAATTAGTACCCTTATAAAAAACTTCCAAAAAATAACGTGCCATAAAACCTGGATATGATTAGCGAAGCATTGCTTTGAACCTGGTTATAAAATATTCATCGCTTAGCTGCGATTGAAGGCCTTTGAAATCACCCACATTGCTAACATGGCCATAGGCTGCATCCAGGAAATTGTATCTTCCTTCATCATTCGAAAACAACGAACAAAGATTTCTTACCTGTTCTGTAGTCAAACATTTGGACCTGAACACTTTTTTTGCTGCGGACAACCGATCTTCATCATTGACTGCAGCACTCATTTTTTTACCGAGTTTCCAAAGGTCGTCAATAGTAGCCACCACTTTACAGGCAGGATTCAGAATGGTAATCTTGTATTCATTCCTGTTAGTTGCATTTGCATCTGTAACTTTTATATCGGTAATGAGTGGCCTTTCACTTGTTGATTCCTGTGTTGTGGTTCTCCCAGGTTCCTCCCGGTTAATGATGCTGTCTCTTCTCATTGCTGAGTCGGTTGGCAAAGTATTTATGCCGGCCACGTTCTTTACTTCGGCCTTGCCTTCTACAACCTCGTTTTCCATTTTGTCATAGGGAATTAAAATCCGCACCGTGTCGTTTTTATCAACATCATTGATTGCATAAATCACCGACCGGCCACTATTGTCGAGTATTGAAAAAACCTTACTAATTTTTGCAGTTGATACCGCTGTAATGGCATCAACTTTAATAGGCTCTTCTTTCACAATAGCTTTTACTGTATCAATTAAATTCGCTGGGGGCTGTTCCTTTACCGGTTCTTCCTGCCTGATGGAAGGTGTATTGGTTACTTCCGCCAATGTGTTGGAGAAAGCATCTGTTTTATTTACAGCTGCGGGTTTAGCAACTACTGTTGCATCTGTAGCAAACTGAATGTTCATGGTTTGCAGATTAAATAGTCCCCAAACTTTCGAATCGAAATTCCTCAGTATAAAGCCGTCGTCCCTGCCGTTTACAACCAGATCCACATGTTGTGCAGGCCATTCATTTTTTGGGAAACCGATGCTTAAATTATATTGTCCATCTAGAAGCTTCGGAATGATAACATAGCCTGCGGCGGAGGAACTAAAAATTTTTTCATTCAACTTTACGTAAAAAGCCTGCTTATCCTCAGTTTGTATATAAATAAAATGATTGTGTTGAGCCCTGGCATTTAAGGAAAACAAAAAAGAGAAAAAGAGGTAAATAAAAAATCGCATACCGAAAAATGAGTTTTGCTATCAAAGCTAATTAATATGCCTCACTTACCATTTATAAAAATATTCCATGATTTTAAGAATTCTGACTTTACTTTTACGCCTCAAATTTTATTTATGAAGAAAGTTTTCGTTTTAATTGCTATTGCTGCAAGCCCTTTTTTGGCAAAAGCACAGTTTGGTGATGATGAGCCGCAGGATACTTCCTGGAAAAAAATATACAGGGAAAGCAACCCACGGATAAATGACCTGGTACATACAAAACTGGACGTACGATTTGATTATGCTAAATCATATATGTATGGAAAGGAATGGTTGACCCTTCAGCCACATTTTTATCCTACTGATTCTTTATTGCTGGATGCAAAAGGCATGGACATAAAAGAATTGTCCATGATGAAAGGCACTCAAAAAAAACCGTTGCAATATACCTATGCAGATGGCATGCAACTTCATGTAAAACTTGACAGGCTGTATATGGGTGGAGAAAAATATACTATTTACATCGATTATACCAGCAAGCCTGATGAATTGAAAGCACAGGGAAGTGCTGCGATCACTGATGCAAAGGGCCTTTACTTCATTAATCCAAAAGGAGAAGATAAGGATAAGCCAACGCAAATATGGACACAGGGTGAAACAGAAGCCAATAGCGCCTGGATGGTTACCATAGACAAGCCCAATCAAAAAACAACGGAAGAGATCACGATGACTGTACCGGGAAAATATGTAACACTTAGTAACGGCTTACTGGTTAACCAGAAAAAAAATGCTGATGGTACCAGGACCGACAGCTGGAAAATGGACCTGCCTCATGCTCCTTATTTATTTTTTATGGGTGTGGGCGAATTTGTAATTGTAAAAGACAAATACAAACAAAAGGAAGTGAGTTACTATATGGAAAAGGAGTACGCTCCATTTGCCCGTAAAATTTTTGGTAACACTCCGGAGATGATGAAGTTCTTTTCAGAAAAACTGGGAGTTGATTTTCCCTGGGCCAAATACTCGCAGATAGTAGGCAGGGATTATGTGAGCGGTGCGATGGAAAACACTACGGCTACTTTACACCAGGAAAGCGCCAACCAAAACGGACGGCAACTTGTTGATGGAAATGAATGGGAAGAAACAATTGCCCATGAATTATTTCATCAATGGTTTGGCGATCTTGTAACGACCGAGAGCTGGAGTAATATTACAGTAAATGAAAGTTTTGCAAATTACAGTGAATACCTGTGGGACGAATACAAATATGGTAAGGATTACGCCGACGAACATAACTACACTGACATGCGTGAATACCTGGAAAGCGGCAGTGAAAACAAGGACCTGGTAAGATTCCATTACAACAATAAAGAAGATGTGTTTGACAGGGTGAGTTATAATAAAGGTGGCCGCATCCTGCACATGCTTCGGAATTATGTTGGCGACGATGCCTTCTTCAAATCACTGAACAATTACCTGACAACAAACAAATTCAAATCCGGCGAAGCTGGCCAGTTGAGGCTGGCATTTGAAGAAGTTACCGGGAAAGATATGAACTGGTTCTGGAACCAATGGTATTACGGCAGCGGGCACCCGAAATTAAAGATCAGTTACAATTATGATATCCCGGGCATCCCCGGAACTACGGAAGTGGTGATCGAACAAACACAAAAGACCGGCAAAGTATTTACTTTACCAATTGCCATAGATGTTTATACAAACGGCACTGCAAAAAGATACAATGTTTGGGTAAAGAATCAAATTGATACTTTTTATTTCAATACAGCCGTTAAACCCGAGCTGATCAATGTTGATGCTGATAAAATATTATTGTGTGAAAAGACGGACGGTAAATCGGAAGGAAATTATATCGCTCAATATAAATATGGAAAAAATTATCTTGACCGAAAAGAAGCGCTCGATTTTTTTGCAAAAAAGAATATGCCCGAGATGTCTAAAGGGCTTCATGATAAATTTTCGAAATTAAAAATCAGCACCATTCAGAAGATCGCAGCCTCACCTTATAAGGCAGATCCTATTATTTTATCTGATATAGAAGAAATAGCAAAAAAAGACAACAACTCAAAAGTAAGAGCGGCTGCCATTACATACCTTACTAAGAACGGCGATAAAAAATATTTACCTATCTACCAGGCTGCAATTACCGACTCATCTTACAGCGTAGCCGGAGCAGCTTTAAAAGGACTTTCCTCGCTTGACACTGCAGGAGCTTATGCGCTTGCAAAAAAATACAGCGGTGATGCAAAGGGTTTACTTGGCAACGAGATCAATAAAATACTTTTTGCAAGTGGAACAGAAGCTGATTTTGAATTCATAGCAAGTAGCTATAAGACTTATCCCCTAACCCAGGAAAAGGTGGCTGTTACCGCCAGTTTCATTAGTTATCTTTTGAAAGTAAATGATGTAACCAAAATAAAAAAAGGGATAGACCTTGTAATGGGATTTAGAAATATCATTCCAGAACAATACAGGCCATATGTAGATCCAGCATTTAAGGGCGGATTTGACAAACTTTCGGCGGCAAAGGGTAAAGAGGTTGAAGAGTATATTAAGTCGGTTTTTAAGTAGACATTTATTCTTTTGATAAGAGCGGTTCAGCAATGTGCCGCTTTTTTTTTGGGGTTCGGGGTTCGGGGTTTGGGGCTTGGGGCTTGGTGTTCGGGGTTTGGGGTTGGGGGTTTGGGGTTCGGTGTTTCGGGTTCGGGGTTCGGGGTTCGGTGTTTTGGGTTTTGGGATGGATTTTAAATAAAGTTTGGTTGTATTAAATTAATACTCGTTGTTTATTGCAACGCCAGGCTCGCAGTCGTATTTTAGGATAAGAGCAAAAAGTAAAAGTGGTAATTAGAACTAAGTTTCGGTCATTGAAAACAAGTAAGGTTCCTGATTGAGCGATGCATTTCTGATTAAAATTTTTTATTTTAGAATCAAAAAAGATAAAAAAGGAATAAAGCTTAAAACACAAAGTCAAACATAACTGGCTTCTTAAGGAATCAGTGAGCGCTCAGAAAGGTTACCAACTGCCACTCGAACCACCACCGCCGAAACTTCCTCCTCCGAAACCACCAAACCCTCCACCACCGGAACTTCCTCCTCCCCAGCCGCCACCACCACCTCTGCCGCTACCACCAAGCATATTACCCAGTATGAACGGCCCCCAGAAACCACTGCCTCTTCTGCTCATCATCCCTCCTCCGCCACCACCGCCTGAACGCAGCATGAGCACGACAATAATCACGATTATAATGAAGATCAATTTTCCCCCACCCTTTCCAATTGACTTTGATGCATGTGGAGTATTGAATTCACCTCTTACCGCCTGTAAGATTGCGTTTGTCCCTTCATCAATACCACGATAATAATTGTTGGCTTTGAAATTTGGTGTAATAATGTCCTGGATAATATCGTTGCTTTCTGCATCGGTTAATGCTCCTTCGAGCCCATAGCCAGGAGAAATATTTAATTTCCGGTCTTCTATTGAGATCAATAAAACAACTCCACTGTTATTTTTCTTATTACCTACTCCCCATTTCCTGCCGAGTTCAATGGCGGCATCAGCCACATCCTGTCCACCTAACGAAGAAACAATTACAACTACTATTTGTGTGTATGTTGAATCATCCAGGCTAACAAGTTTTCTCTCCAGGCTTTGCTTTTGATCCTGTGTGAGTGTGGATGTATAATCATTTACTAATTGTGCTGGAGATGGCGGGGTATTGATGATATCAGCCATTGACGTGGCTGCTTTTTGTGCATGGACAAAAAGAAAACCAAGAACCAATATTAATATGCAGGAAATTTTTTTCATTATTTAGTTCAGCGGTTCATTATTTTCCGAAAAGTATGTCATCAGGTAATTCATTCTTATCTGCAGTGCCCATGTAAGGAAACTTCTCGGTAAGCGTTGCGCCAATCTGCATGATGCATTGTTCTATTCCATTGGCTATATCATCTTTTACAAAGTGCGACAGCATTTTCTGTACAGCATCGTCCCAATATTTTGCACCAACTTTTTCATATATGCCCTGGTCTGCAAATAAAGCAAGTTCGTGACTATCCATTGCGATATATAAAAGCACTGCATTCCGATTATCTGTTTTCTCCATTTTAAGTTTAAAGAAAATTTCAGATGCCCTGTCGAGGGGGTTCATAAATGGATTTTTACTTTCCACGAACACCCTAATTTCGCCGCTGGTTGTTCTTTCGGCAGCCTGGATCGCTTTCACGATCTGTGCCTGCTCTGCGGCAGGGAAGAACTGTTTCTTTTTTTGAAAAATGGAAAGTATACCCACGATGAAAAATTAAAATTTAATTTCTACTGCTTTATCCGTCCCGCTATCCGACTGAAAACCTTCTTTTGGAGAAAATCCGAAGAGCCCGGCAAATATTTTTGTTGGAAAGCCTTTTACCGAACTGTTATAAACTGCGATCGATTCATTAAAATCTTTTCTTGCCACTTTGATCCTTCTTTCAGTTCCTTCCAATTGGGTTTGAAGATTGGAGAACGCCCTTGTACCTACGATATCAGGATATTTTTCTACTGAAATCATTAATCGATTTGCAGAACCAGCCAGTTCATCCTGTGCTGCTGTTTGCTGGTTATATGTATTTGCATTCAAATCTCCTGAAAGATTTAAGGCAGCGGCTCTGCTTCTGGCTTCAATAACTTTTTGCAAAGTGGCCTGTTCATAATTAGCACCACCTTTTACGACATTGAGCAGATTTGGAATAAGGTCCAACCTACGTTGATATGTATTCTGAACCTCATTCCATTGCAACTTTACCTTTTCCTGTTTCTTTACAAGGGAATTATAGGTAACGATCATATAAATTCCGAGAACAATTATGATTGCGCCAATAATGTAACCCGAATAACTTTTTTTCTTCATTGATCAGAACTTGACTTGCATTATTTTTTCATGTCATCGAAATTCACATCTACTTTCTTTTCTGCACCGGCATCTGCCTTGAAGCCTTCTTTCGCATGGAAGCCAAACATACCACCGAGGATGTTCATTGGGAAAGACCTTACTCTGGTATTGTATGTATTGATTGCATCGTTGAACTCTTTGCGTGAATTCTTAATATTGTTTTCAATGCCTTCCAGCTGGCTTTGCAGTTTTTGAAAACCTTCAGTAGCTTTTAGTGTAGGATAAGCTTCAACGGTTGCGAGTAAACGACTCAAAGAACCGCTCAGTTGAGATTGGGCTGCCTGGAATTCTGCAACCTTTTCCGGAGTGAGGTTATTAGCATCCACTTTTATACTGGTAGCTTTTGCCCTTGCTTCTACTACTGCAGTTAAAGTGCTTTGTTCAAAATTGGCAGCACCTTTCACTGTGTTTACAAGGTTACCAACTAAATCAGAACGATTTTGATATTCCGTTTGAACATTGTTCCATGATTTTTTAACCGCCTCATCCTGCTTCACTAATCCATTGTAACCACTGCAGCCCCAGAAACCAAGTATAACAACAATTGCTAAGAATATTAATAATCCCGGACTTTTCATTTTATTTAAGTTTTAAGGTTTGAGACGTAAAATTAGTGTTTCTGTATTAACGGCCTTTAATTATTCGGTTAACAATCCACGATTGTAGGTTAATGATATAAAATTGAAGGTAAAATAAAAGGTTTCAGAGGTTCAAAAGGTTTAACACGTTTGAAACGTTGAAGACTGCTAATTTTTTAAACGTGTTCAACCTCTTAAACGTTTTAAACCTATGAAACGGTTTAAACTTTTTGAACTGTTTTAATATCCCGCCTTTCCTCCACCAATATTCTCAATGGGATGCCAGGTTGTTTTTATTTCCTGTAAGTCCATGATGAAATAAGGTGATTGTGCTTCATTGCTCACCCAGTTCACTTTATCATACAAGAAAACACGCTTAACATTCAGTGACGACTTATCTTTTATCATTTGTTGGTTAACCAGATCAGTTTCGCAATAAACCGTGGCATTTACGTCCATGTGATCTGCAAAAAACGATACCAGTTCTGCAACTTTTCCTGTTAGAATATTTACCACACCGCCAGGCAGATCTGAACTATTCAACACTTCTGCAAACGTTACAGCACACAACGGTTTGGCATAAGACGCCAGTACGATACATGAATTACCACCTGCAATAATGGGTGCGATCACCGAAACCAAACCGATGAGTGAGTTGTTTTGTGGGGCAATTGCTGCTACCACACCTGTTGGTTCGGGAACGGAGAAATTAAAATGAGAAGATGCAACGGGGTTTACAGAACTGAACAGCTGCTGAAATTTATCGCACCAGCCACTGTAATAGATAAGGC
This sequence comes from Ferruginibacter sp., assembly GCA_039921685.1. Taxonomy (GTDB): domain Bacteria; phylum Bacteroidota; class Bacteroidia; order Chitinophagales; family Chitinophagaceae; genus Ferruginibacter. The sequence goes on along the minus strand of JBDSBG010000218.1, from coordinate 30,277 downwards.
GGTCGATAGAAAGTTCTACTTCTGCCTCTGCTTCGGCCCTGCTGGCATCCTGTTTCATTAGTTCATCAATAAACTGTGCTTTTCGTCCTTCAAGCATTTCCGCAATCCGGTATAATACCTGGCCACGATTGAATGCAGCTCTTGCGCTCCAGCCGCCGAAAGCAGCCCTTGCTGATACAACTGCATCACGAAAGTCTTTCCTTGAACCAAGGCAACAATTTGCGAGCTTGTCTCCTTTACCGTTAGTTGCGATATAATATCTCCCGGATTCAGTTCTTGGAAATTGTCCACCGATATAGAGTTTGTAAGTCTTTAATACTTCAAGTCTTTTTTTCTCAATTCCATTACTCCCCTGGCCATTGCCATTAAGACTTACTGATTCTTTTTTTATGATTGTTTTCGCCATCGTTTTCCGTTTAAATCGTTTAAGGTTTAATTGTTTAAGGTTTAAATCGTTTGAGGTTTAAGTCATTTAAAGTTTTCATTATAGCAAACTTAAACGTCTTAAACGTTAAACCTTAAACGTTATTTACTTTTTTCCTTTCACCTTGAATTTTTGTTTTAATTAAATATTCAATAAATTTTTGAAGCATCATACTAATTCTGAGAACCATTGTTTGTAATTCGTTATACTGTTCCTGGGTTATATATTTCCTGTAGAACATTCTATACAATTGCGATCTTAATTCACCACATGACCCCTTGGAATAACCTAAGAAAACTATAAATTCTGCTCTCGAACCTCTTTCAAAACCCTCTGCAATATTATCCATTGTTGAACCAGATGAACCTTCAATTTGTCCTATCAAACGAAAATTATGTTTAAGAGCGCCGCTATCAATAATGCTACCAATCCTTTCACACAACTCTTTACTTAATTTCCATGCATCCAAATCTTCAAACCTTTTTATCGTTGCCATGAGAAACGTTTAAGGTTTAAATATCGTTCAACGTTTAAAATAACGCAAGTGAAATACACGACAATTTTTGGTTGTTTTACCTTGCAATCAGCGCTTAAACGACTTAAACCTTGAACGACTTAAACGAGATGCGTGTATGCCGTCAACCCATGCAAACCACCTTCTCTACCATAACCACTTTCCTTATACCCACCGAAAGGTGATGTTGGGTCGAATTTGTTGTAAGTGTTTGCCCAAACAACACCTGCTCTTAATTTGGTTGTAAGATTAAATATCTTAGATCCTTTATCTGTCCATACGCCGGCAGAAAGACCGAAAGGTGTATTGTTTGCTTTTTCGATTACTTCATCATCTGTTCTAAATGTTTGAATCGTCAATACGGGACCAAAAATTTCTTCCTGTGATATCCTGTTTGATTGCGCAACATTGGTGAACATGGTCGGCTTGCAATAAAATCCTTTCTTTGGAATATCTCCCGAAGGCTGGTACATTTCTGCGCCCTCCTGCTGGCCGATTTTTAAATATTTATGAATTTGGTTTAATTGTTCTTTTGAATTAATGGCACCAATATCTGTGTTCTTATCCATTGGATCTCCAACAATCAATGTCTCAAGCCTGTCTTTTAATTTTCGAACCACCTCTTTGTAACAGGATTCCTGTACATATAACCGTGAGCCCGCACAACAAACGTGTCCCTGGTTGAAAAATATTCCATTGATAACACCTTCTACCGCCTGGTCCAATGGTGCATCATCAAAAATGATATTGGCGGCTTTACCACCAAGTTCAAGCGTTGCTTTTTTATTGGTTCCTGAAATGGCTCGTTGAATTATTTTTCCAACGGAAGTAGATCCTGTAAATGCAATTTTATTAATGTCAGGATGATTTACAATGGCGGCTCCTGTTTCGCCAGCACCTGTGATAATATTTACAACACCCGGAGGAAGATCAGCTTCCTGGATAATTTCTGCTAATTTCAAAGCCGTTAGTGAAGTTGTTTCTGCAGGTTTCAAAACGACCGTATTTCCTGTTGCCAGTGCAGGTGCAATTTTCCAGGCTGCCATTAATAAAGGAAAATTCCATGGTATTATCTGGCCCGCAACGCCGAGCGGCTCCGCATTACGGTTAGGAAATGCATACTCGAGTTTATCTGCCCAGCCTGCATAGTAAAAAAAATGGTTGGCTGCTGTGGGCACATCAAAATCACGGCTTTCACGTATAGGTTTGCCGCCATCCAGTGTTTCCAGGACTGCAAATTCTCTTGCTCTTTCCTGGATCATGCGTGCAATACGGTAAATATATTTTGCTCTTTCTTTAGGAGCTGTTTTCTTCCATGTTTTTTCATACGCGGTTCTTGCTGCAACCACTGCTTTGTTTACGTCGGCTGCATTCGCATCAGCTATCTCAGATAATTTTTCCTCTGTTGCAGGATTGATTGTGGCAAAATATTTTTTATTGGAAGGCTTTTCAAATTTGCCATTAATAAACAGATCGTAACGTTCGTTGATCTTTGCTGCGCTTTTGCTTTCGGGAGCAGGAGCTAAATTCCTAGCGCTGTCAAATTTTAATTTTAAGGTATTGTTCTTTTTTACTGCCATGATTTTCGTTTAAAACGTTTGAGGTTTAATGCGTTTAAGGTTTAACTCGTTTAAGGTTAAGAAGTGCTAAAGAAAAAAGTGATTTCGATCTTAGTCAACATTAAACCTTAAACTTTAAACCTTTAAACGATGTTAGTCAATTGAAAAATAATCCGGTGACTGATACACGCCAGTCTTTTGTTTCATTAATTGCATCAATATATCATTTGCCAAACTGCTTGCACCAAACCTGAACCATTGATTGTTCATCCATTCTTCGCCTAATACTTCGTTTAACATTACCAGGTAGTGCAATGCAAGTTTTGCTTTAGAAATGCCACCAGCAGGCTTCATTGCGATGCGCTTTCCTGTTTTATAATAAAAATCACGAATCGCTTCCAGCATTACCAGGGTTACCGGCATGGTGGCGGCAGGCGCAATTTTGCCTGTAGATGTCTTAATAAAATCTGCGCCAGCATACATGGCAATATCACTTGCTCTTCTTACCTTGTCATAAGTAACCAGCTCTCCCGTTTCCAAAATCACTTTTAATCTTGCTTCACCACATGCTTCTTTTACTGCGGCAATTTCATCAAACACAAAATTGTATTCGCCCATGTGAAATTTGCCCCTTGATATCACCATGTCAATTTCATCGGCACCCTGGTCCACTGCATATTTCGTGTCGCGGATCTTTACATCACGCGGCGCCTGGCCACTGGGAAAAGCTGTAGCAACGGCGGCTACATTTATTCCCGAGTTCCCTAAAGCTGTTTTTGCCACTTTTACCATGGACGGATAAACGCAGATTGCCGCTACAGATGGCAATCCTGGGTAAGTATCATGCAGATGCTGAGCTTTGTAGCAAAGCTGTTTAACTTTTCCGTCGGTATCCTTTCCTTCAAGCGTGGTGAGGTCGATCATGTTCAATGCAAGCATCAACCCGTTTATCTTCGTCTCGTTCTTTATACTGCGTTTTGTAAAACGGGATGCACGTTCTTCAATGCCAACCTGGTCCACTTTTGGGGATATAGAAAAATCAGGAATTATTTTAGCTGTAGTCATTAATGTTAATTTGTTCGTTTAAAATCGTTTAAAGGTTTAAATCCTTTAAGGTTTAAATCGTTTAAAGGTTTGAGACGTTTAAAGGCTAGAATAGTATTTCAAATTGAAGAAACCTTAAACCCTTAAACGTTAAACGACGAGAACTTCCAATGCTTTGACAATTAAATTTTCCACTGCTGCATTGCTGTCTTTGGAAAACTGTTGGACAACCCTGTTTGCTACAATAGCATTTACGCTCAGGCATTCATGTCCCAACAATTTACCCAGGCCATAAATGGCAGAGGTTTCCATCTCAAAGTTAGTGATCCTATGAGTACTGTAGTTAAAGTCGCTGAGCTTATTTATGAGCCCGGGACTGTTCAATCCCAGCCTTAAAATGCGGCCCTGTGGCCCATAAAATCCAGGGCAGGTGACCGTGATCCCTTTATGAAAACCTTCTTTGAATTTATTGATTAGTGCCTCACTACCTTCAAAAATATATGGAATGGTGATTTCCCTGCTGAGTTGTGTTTGTGAAATAAATGCATCTATCAAGGCGAGCTCATCTGCCGATTTGTTATAAGAATAGTAGTTCATGAGGTTATCGAGCCCAAGTCCATGAGTAGATGCTACAAAACTATCTACTGGTATATCTTCCTGCAGTGAACCTGATGTACCAAAGCGAATGATATTCAATTTGCGAAATTGTGACCTTATTTCTCTGGTTGTAAAATCAATATTAGCAACTGCGTCGAGTTCATTGATGGCAATGTCGATATTGTCGGGACCAATGCCCGTTGACATCACTGACAATCTTTTATTCCCGATATAACCGGTGTGGGTGATGAATTCACGGTGCTGCAACTGGTGCTCGATCCTGTCGAAATGCTTGCTTACTTTTTTTACACGATCGGGATCACCTACAACAATCACGGTGTCGGCCAATTCTTCCGGCCTTAGATCCAAATGGTAAATGGCACCACGGTTGTTGATGATCAATTCTGATTCTGCGATCTTCATAATGGCAAATTTGTTAGGAGGATAAATATAACACGAATTTTCTGAACAGGAATTTTGAAAAGAGTTTTTGGCCACGAATTACACGAATCTCACGAATTGGATGGGAGCATGAACTGATTTTTGACAGAATTTTTGGCCACGAATTACACGAATCTCTCGAATTTAATGGAAAGGAAGTATGAACTGATTTTTTTGACAGAATTTTTGGCCACGAATTTCACGGATCTCACGAATTGGGAAGGGAAGTTGAACGGATTTTTTTGAAAGGAATTTTTAGCCACGAATTTCGCGAATGACAAGAATTTACAGAATAAATTCTCATGCACTGTTTCGTGTCCTTATCTATTGTCGTGAGATTCATTGGCGCGACTGTGCTATGCGGGAATCACGGATGCCAGTACTTTAGTTTTGATCATTTCTTCTGAAACAAAAACGAAATCAACCTGGGGGTGGTCGACCTGTTGTCATCATCAAACCATTCCTGCATGTCGATACATTTCATGTTGTTTTTTGAGGCGGCCGAGTAAAAATCGGAGATATGATGAACAAAATATTCAAGCTGGATGGTTTTATCATCCTTTTCAAATTTTGCACGGCTGCCTTCTAATTGTTTGTAAGAATGTAATTCACAGACATAAAAGCAACCGTTCTTTTTTAAAGTCCGGGCAGCCTGCTCAAAAATGGAATCAATATTCTCAATATGCTCTAAGATCAGGCTGCAGGTAATAAGGGTGGCTTTTTTAAAGTGCCATGGTTTTGTAATATCTGCCTGTTGAAATTTTACATTGTCAGCAGTCATTTTTTGTTTGGCAATATTCATCATCTCTGCAGAGAAATCAACGGCAATTATTTTCTTTGCTTTTGCAGAAAGCCATGCTGTATTTTTTCCTGTGCCACAGCCTAGTTCTAAAACTTTGGAGAAATCTGCATTAGCGAGCAACTGCATGCCCGCTATCAATTCAAGGTCGCGGGTTTTATTGGCGACTGAGTCGTAGGTAGATGCCCAGTTATTGTATGCGTTTTGTGTGTTCAATGTTTTGAATTTGGTCGCCGGTGAGACTGAAAAAATTATTTCTTGATAGCCGCAATGCCCGGCAATTCTTTGCCTTCAAAATATTCCAGCAGGGCACCACCGCCTGTTGAAACATAGCTTACTTTATCAGCAAGATTGAATTTATTTACTGCTGCTACACTGTCGCCGCCACCCACTAAACTAAACGCACCTTTTGACGTTGATTCAGCAACAGCCAGTGCAATGGATTTTGTTCCGTTCTGAAATTTCTCCATTTCGAAAACGCCCATTGGTCCATTCCATAAAATTGTTTTCGATTTGTTGATGATCTCGCTGAAAATGCCAACCGCTTTAGGGCCGATATCAAGCCCCATCCAACCGGCCGGTATCGCATCGCTTGGGCGAATTTCTGTATTTGCATCGGCTGCAAACTTATCGGCCAAAACGGAATCCTCGGGCAAATGAATGCTAACGCCTTTGTCTGTTGCTTTTTTTAATATTTCTAATGCGGTATCAAGACGATCATCCTCGCAAAGTGAATTTCCAATATTACCGCCTCTTGCTTTTAAAAATGTATACGCCATACCACCGCCAATTATGATATCGGTTGCCCGTTGCAGCAAGTTTTCAATGATGAGTATTTTATCAGAAACTTTTGCGCCACCAATGATCGCTGTAAATGGCTTTTCAGATCCATGCAATACTTTTTCTGCACTCACTACTTCAGCTTCCATTAACAAGCCGAACATTTTTTTACTTGCATCAAAAAATTCAGCGATCACTGCTGTTGAAGCATGTGCCCTGTGTGCTGTACCGAACGCATCATTCACATATACATCTCCAAGCTTGCTCAACTTTTCGGCAAATGCCTTGTCTCCTTTCTCCTCTTCTTTATAAAAACGTAGATTTTCTAATAACAACACTTCACCAGCTTGTAGCTTGTTGGCAGCATCTGTTGCAACCTGCCCGACACAGTCATCAGAGAAATAAACCCTTGCTCCACCCAAAAGGTCGTGCAAATGAGCCACCAGGTGTTTTAATGAATATTTATTTTCCGGACCTCCTTTTGGACGGCCAAGATGGCTCATCAATACAGCACTGCCGCCATCATCCAGTATCTTTTTAATGGTTGGCATTGTGGCAGTCATCCTCGTATCATCTGTAATGTTGAATTGCTCATCTAAGGGAACATTAAAATCAACACGTACCAGTGCTTTAACGCCGTTGAAATTGAAGGTTGAAAAGTTTGGCATATCCATGTCCCCCTAAAGGAGGAACTTAGTTTTATAATTTAAAAAATATACAAGCCTTTCTAAATTTGAAAGGCTTGTATTTTTATCTGTTGAATAAAGAATTTTTGCAGAGCAATTAATGCAGCACTATTTAATCAATCCTGCAAAATGTTGTACTGTGCGAACTAACTGTGATACGTAGCTCATTTCATTATCGTACCAGCTTACTGTTTTTACCAGTTGCTTATCGCCTACGGTTAAAACCTTGGTTTGTGTAGCATCGAACAATGAACCGAAGCTCGTACCGATCACATCAGTGCTTACGATCTCATCTTCTGTGTATCCAAAGCTTTCATTGCTGGCCGCTTTCATGGCTGCATTGAGTTCCTCAACAGTTACTGTTTTATTCAAGACTGATGTTAATTCTGTCAACGAACCTGTAATGGTTGGAACCCTTTGCGCACTTCCGTCCAGTTTGCCTTTCAACTCCGGCAACACTAACCCGATGGCTTTTGCGGCACCCGTACTGTTGGGAACGATGTTCGCTGCTGCAGCTCTTCCCCGGCGTAAATCACCTTTTGGGTGTGGGGCATCCAGTGTGTTTTGATCATTTGTATAAGCATGGATCGTTGTCATAATCCCCTGCACAATACCAAATTTATCGTTCAACACTTTTGCCATCGGTGCCAGGCAATTTGTTGTGCAACTTGCACAACTAATAATCGTTTCGCTGCCATCAAGAATTTCATGATTTACATTGAATACCACCGTTTTTAAATCTCCTGTAGCCGGCGCTGAAATTACGACCCTTTTTGCTCCTGCAGTAATATGTGCTTCTGCTTTTGCTTTGTCGGTGAAGAAACCGGTGCTTTCAATCACTACATCCACATCGTGCTGTCCCCAGGGAATTTGAGCAGGATCTTTCTGAGCATATATTTTTACTTCATTGCCATTAACAACGATTGCATTTTCAGTTGAAGTTACTTTTTCATCGAATCTTCCCTGTGCACTATCATATTTTAATAAATGAGCCAATACTGCCGGGCTTGTAAGGTCATTGATAGCTACAACATCTATCCCTTCCATGTTGTGAATCTGGCGGTAAACCAGGCGGCCGATGCGGCCAAATCCATTAATAGCAACTTTTACTGTACTCATAGATAAAATTTGAAAGTGTGAACTGATTTTTTTGCGTGGGCAAAACTACGTGAAATAGGAGGATTTCGGTGAGGAATATTCCGAAAAAAACTGATATAGCACTTATAAGAGAAACTGATACAGGGGGGAATGGATAATACGGGATAGGGGATACGGGATACGGGATGCGGGATACGGGATACGGGATACGGGATGCGGGATACGGGATGCGGGATACGGGATGCGGGATGCGGGATACTGGATACTGGATGCTGGATACTGGATGCTGGATACTGGATGCTGGATGCTGGATGCTGGATGCTCGCTAAAGGATGATTAGGAAGCTGTTGTTTATGGCTAATCCTAATGGAGAAGTTTCGGGATAACCAGTAATAGAATTTTAATACTTTAACTTCTTAAAAAATTTGGCTGCGAAACTTCAGCGTGTTATCTTTGCCGTCCTTTAAAACGATGCCGCGTTGGTCAAGAGGTTAAGACGCCTCCCTTTCACGGAGGAATCACGGGTTCGAGTCCCGTACGTGGTACGAATTACAAAGCCTTTTCATAAACTGAAGAGGCTTTCTTATTTGGGATGGTATTTGAGTTGCGGGGTTCAAAAGAAATTTACAATATTTAACGCACAATATTCAATGTTCAACGATTTTACAACTGAAGAAATCAATCTGGTGATGGATGAAGCCTGGCAGGCATTTCATCTCTACAGAAAAATGGCTTTGAAACAACGGGCAGATTTCATGCGCAACATTGCCATTGAAATTGAAAACTGTGGCGATTCATTGATAAAAATTGCCATGAAGGAAACAAATTTGACTGAAGCAAGATTAAAATCTGAAAGGACCCGCACCATTCAACAGTTAAATAGTTATGCCGCATTTTGTGAAAGTGGCCAGTGGATGGATATCAGGATTGATAAGGCTGATCCCAATAGAAATCCTCCGAAACCTGATCTTAGAAAAATGTTGATTCCGCTTGGCCCTGTTGTTGTTTTTGGCGCTGCTAATTTTCCATTTGCTTATTCAACTGCTGGTGGCGATACGGCCTGTGCGTTTGCAGCTGGCTGCCCGGTAATCGTAAAAGCCCATCCTGCACATGCAGAAACGAGTGAAATGGTTGCAAATGCTATTGTAAAAGCAGCATCAAATTGTAATATGCCGAAAGGGATTTTTGCTCATGTACATGGTGCCTCCATTGCTGTTGGTGAAGCACTTGTTAAGCACCCTTATACAAAAGCCGTTGGCTTCACAGGTTCTTTTGCTGGCGGCAAACAATTATTTGATTGGGGTAACCAGCGCAAAGAACCAATTCATGTTTTTGCAGAGATGAGTAGTGTAAATCCTGTTTTTTTGCTGCCGGAAGAATTAAATGAATCGGCAAAAGAAATCGCCATGATGCTGGCAGCTTCCATTTCATTGGGCGTGGGACAATTTTGTACAAGCCCTGGAACTATCATTGGGATAAACAGTGAGGGCCTTGAAATTTTTATAAAAACTTTATCAGAAGAAATAAAAAATATTCCAGCAGCGGCTATGCTTAACAGTGGTATATATAAGAATTATGTGGAGAGAAGGGAAAAGGCATTGATGCAGAAAGGGGTACAAAAAATGACAGATCCGCTGTCGGGGTTTGCAACCGCCGACAGGGATATTACAACCGCCGACAGGGATCGTACAACCACCGACAGGGATCGTACAACCTTCCGGGATTTGCTGGTGGCACCGAGCATAACCTCAACAACAGCAAAAGATTTTATCGCCAATCCCCAATTACAGCAGGAAGTTTTTGGCCCATACGCATTGATAGTTCGTTGTGCTGATCTAAATGAGATGACAGCTGTGGCAAAAAATCTTGAGGGGCAACTAACGGCAACTTTCATGGCTACAGTAAATGATATTATGGATAGTGAAGAGCTGGTTGAGATTGTAAAAAATATTTGTGGAAGATTTATTTTAAATGGAGTACCTACCGGAGTGGAGGTTTGCCTTGCCATGCAACATGGCGGACCATTTCCTGCATCCACAGATAGCAGGTTTACATCAGTTGGTGCTGATGGAATAAAACGTTTTGCAAGACCTGTAACATATCAAAACTGGCCCGATAGGTTGCTGCCGAATGAATTAAAGGAAGGAGATCCGCTGGGTATCCGGAGAATTGTGAATGCTTAACGCTAAATGCATTCTGCATATCAATTTCTTCTAACGGTACATTCTTTTCATCCACCGATATTCTTTTTCACATATGTCATTATCAAATATTTTAGCTGCTGTTGACCACCGATGATTTTGGAACTGAAAGATTCATCCAAAACACGAGGATATAACGTATGCATGTTGCGGGTAGGCTGTTCGACAACTTTGTTTGAAAATATTGGACAAGCAATCGGAGATTTTATTAAAAGTACCGCTAACCAACGCCCCGTTTTAAAAACCAATTTAAAACCAGAGGCTAGATCATTGCTAGCCTCTCTTTTTTTATTAGGAGTGCCAAGAATCTATATCTCTAATGCTGGCTGAGTTCAACCGCCTAACATTACACTCACGTAACGGCTAACATCCAGAACTACTTTACAACTGCCATCCCAAATGCTTTCGCTGTAGCTAACAACCTTCCGGTCTCTTCTTTAGAAGTTTTTCCTGGAGGAATAAATTCCTGGTCAAAGGGTGAACTGATCGCTGTAAAAAATTCTTCAATGCCACCCGGTGTTGCAATAAGTGTGCAATGAACCGTTGCGGAGGTAACCACGAAATGATGAGGCACCATGCGTGGCATAAAAATGATGTCTCCTTTTTTTGCATTGATAATATCATCCGCAATAAAAAAGGTGGCGGTGCCTTCATGCATGATGATTGTTTCATCTTCCCGCTCGTGAATATGCCTTGGAGGTTCGCTGCCTGGCGTCATGCGAACATCTATTACAGACAATGCATTATTGGTTTCCTGCGCTGTAAGCCTAAATGACATCCGGTTGCCTGGGCGTACCCTTACGGTGTTCATTAATGAATTAACTTTTGTCAATACTGATTCCATGATGATAGTTTTAAACAGTATTGCCCGATTAAATGTTTCAAATCTTTATAAGGCCGCATGACCTCACTTTCTCCAGGGAGAGGGGCCAGAACCAACTATTGTAGGATTCCAAGGACTGAAGCAAATTTAACCGGACAATGGTTTTTAAAATATGATTATGGTATAAAAATATGACAGGCAAAAAGCTGCGACAACCTACCTATGTATGAATTGGGAAAACAACGAAATGAAATGTGGTTGAAGATTCACCAGGCAAAACGCCTCACAAGCGTGTCAGCGAAATAAAAGGATGGACAGCAAAGCGGTGCATTTTGAAAACCTTTTTTCAAGAACTTACCATACTTAAAAATCCTCAATGGGACAAGGCCAAATTTTTATTTTCGGTACGGTAACCAACTGCAAAATATGCTGCCACAATAAATGATAAAGCAAAATAGAAGATCAATACATAATTAATATAGCGTCCATAAACGGACAGTCCAAACCAATCACCAGTATATAATATCACCCCGATACCAAATGCAGATTTTATAAATTCCCAACTGTAGGCATGCGGGTTTTTGTCCATTAATTCCGTGAACGCATACACGAACAAAAAAACAAAACCACCATACACAAATACCTGGTATGTCCCGATCGATGCAATATTTGCAAATAGATAACTTACAAACAATAAAAGCATCAGCAGTTGTATCCAGGTCCAGACCAGAAATGATTTTGAAAAAGAAGTGTCATATTTTTCAAAAGCATACACGTCTTCAATTTTATTTACAGGATATTTCTCTGCAACATCCACCGGGCGCCAGCCTGTTGGTTTATACCATATCCTGAATTTATCTTTCCAGTTCTGCGTGTACCAGGCATCTTTAGCCAATAACAGCATGTGCTGAAAATTTATTTTGATCGGGTTCCATGTCTTTACGGGCCTTGTTATTCCATATACAGGTGTTACTTCTTTTAATTCTTCCTGGAATGTTCCAAACAATTTATCCCAAATAATAAAAATCTGACCGTAGTTTTTATCGATGTATTCCTTGTTGATCGCATGGTGAACACGATGATGAGAAGGCGTTACAATGATCTTTTCCAGGAAACCCATTTTATTTATATGCTGCGTATGATACCAGAACTGGGCGAACAGGTGTAGGGGTGCAACAATGGCTATAACGGTTCCGGGTACCCCAAGTAAAGCTGCCGGTAATAATAAAATAACAAACAAACGAACAAACACTGAAACACTTTGCCGCAGGGCACAGGCAAGATTAAATTCTTCACTGCTGTGGTGTATAATATGGCTGTTCCAGAAAAAATTGATCTTATGATCAAGTGCGTGTACGGTGTAACCTACAAAATCCAATACAACAAAAGCGATAACATAAGTAAGCCAGGTAGCATTAATATGTGTGAGTGCAATCCTATTAACAAGCCATTCATAGCTGATCAATGAAACACTCAGCCCCAGCACATCTTTTGTTACATTGGTAACACCACTGCTGAGGCTGCTGATCATATCCATGCTACGTACAGTATCCTTACCTTTTCTCCAGCCGTACCATTTTTCAAACAGCACAAGCAAAAGAAATATCGGCATAGCGATCAGCAATATTTTACCATAAGCGGCCTGCATTTCGCAAAGTTGAAGAAAGTTTAGCAAAGTCCCAAGATATCAACCAGATTATGATTACCGGAAACAAATGGGTCGATTGTTTCCATGCTACGGAATTTTCATAAAGTTATTCAAATTACCTCCTTGACAGCATGCTGTATAAGTCCGGGCTGCAAAATGAGACATGCCTTTTTGTTCACAGCCATGCAATATCTTTAATGATTTTCGACCAACCTGGAAGTGGATAAAACCCATCCCTGGCCAGTTATTGCTAACCCCAACATGTAGAACCTTCGCAACTTCTAATCCGGAAAACTATTGAAATTTCTCCCCGGCAACAATAATCCCCAGGCTTCCCCGTTTACAATTCACAGTACAAAAAATGGTACGATTTTAACTCCAAATCCTAAAACAGCAACATGAAGAAGCAATCAACAAACAATTCACCCAATATAAAAAGCAATAATAAAATTGTGAACAGCAAAAGCAGTTCTCATTATAAATATACAGAAGCTGATCTTGGTGAAGATATTTTGCACATCTCGGTCTGCTCTATTTACCCCGCCGTAAAACGACTTGTAAATAATATCTATAGCAGGTCATACGTATTTCAATCGTAGGCATCAGTTTTTAAAGTCTTTCGAAAAATTTTGCGGAGCTCCCCTGGTTTAAAACCCATTAAAACTTGTCTGTCAAACCTGAGCTTGTCTATCGGCAAAAAGACACAGCCTTGACAATCCTGCTGTCATTATCAAAAACTTAAATTTTCCCTTTATTTGTGCCTCAGCCTGGCAATTTATGCTGCCGCAGATTTAATGTAATTGCTATAATTCATTGACCAAAGGATATGCGTGCTTTCCAATTTAGTGCCGTGTAATGTAGCTTGAAATTCTTTGCCTTTTTTTATTCGCAACACTCATAGTCCAGCACCTCTATGGCCCTATCATAATACTCCTTTGCCCTTTGTGCGGTACTGCCAATGCAAACCATTCCGAGTTTCCCAAATTCAGAAAGCGCACCTACAAGGTGAAACATTACTCCCTCCTGCGCTGCCCCATCATACATCAGGGAATTGAACATCGCAATATCAATAAGATCATCAGGTGTTAGCCCAATATATTTTTCACTGGTAACATTATCCGAAGCGAAGTAACATCTTTTATTGCCGCTGGCTGTAATGAATTCACCGGTACCGGCATTGTAATTTCCATCGGTTAAAAACTGTAACATTAAAAAGGGATGTGTAGTGCCCCCTTTACGCAGGTTGATCTCAATAGCATAATGTTTCCATTTACCATCATCTTCTTTTACAGAAATAAAATCAATTGCAAACCTGCCCATCACCCCTTTATCCACCAGGGTTTGAGCGATCTTTTTTCCTGCCGCACCAATCTCAATGCTATACGCATCATCAGCGGGGAAAATCGCACCTAAAAAAATCTGGCCTTCATCACCTCCAAGCATTTGGTCATGCGTACTTACAATATCAATTTTTTTATTGGGGTTTATAACGCACTGTACAGATGGTGACATTTTTATTTCTCCTTCCAAAAATATTTCTACAATGCCTCCCATTTCCCTGAACTTATCAAAAAATAATGTTTCAGTCACGTCAGAGGCAACAGGCTTTGTATGTTCTGATAAACTATCGATAATATTCTTCTCAAGTTTTTCATCCATTGGAAAATTCGGGTAACGATATATCGCATTTCCATCTCCACTAAAACCATCATTCATCTTTAACACCGCTTTTCGCAGGGCTGGATATTTCAGCTTCAACGAAGCAAGCGCTTTTGCAATATCCTCCTTTGTATTAAGATCTTCAAAACCGTCGGGCAGATCGATACCAGCAGCCCTGAATGTTTTGCGGCTACCTGACTTTGAACCCTCATAAAACTTATCAGGGTCGGTACCAAATAACGGTATCCCCAGTCGAACCGCCATTGTTTTTTCAAGGCTTGTAATATTATAACAGGTAAGATGAGACGATGCTATGTCGGAAATATTTTTCCTGATGGTTTCCATTAGCCTCGGCCGATCCAATACTTTTTGAGTAAGAGGTTTACTGGATGAATCAAAGCAACTTAGGAGGGTGAGCCGTTTTCTTGCATGTGCGCCGGTGATGCCAGGTAACAAAGTAAGATAATAATCAATGATGGTTTGCGAGATTGGCACACTGGTGATATAAATGATCTTTGTAAGCGGCATGCGCAGTAGCATGAGCAGGCAAAGCATTCTTTCTTCGTAATGTACAATGCCTTTTACTTTAGAAAGAATTTCCTGGTCAAGAGAGAGTGAAGGAAGAATTACAACGGTACGTGCGGCAAGTTTATCTGGAAATACTTCCTCGTATTGTTTATTCAGTATCTCCTGTATGTTATTAAAGGCAAGTTTTTCTTCTACTGAACCTGGAACAGGAAAACTGTTGTTTTTTACAAAGGTCTTCCTGTTCGTGTTTGGGGTTAACGCCATTGCAATTCTTTGGAAGTAAGTTAGGAAAAATGTTGGAATTTGGAGGAGTTGAGAGTTATGAGTTATGAGTTATTCCCGAAACTTTGTAGTTCCAATCAATATTCAAAACTCTCAACTCATACTCTTAACTCTTAACTCTCAACTCATAGTCTTAACTCATAACTCTTAACTAATAACTTTTTCAAATTCCGATCTCCCAATGCCGCTCCGGAATTTCAACATCAAGAAACCCTTTTTTGATAAGCTTTTTTTTAAAATCCATTTGTACGGGATACTCGCCATGAACAAGAAAGAGTTTTTTTACTTTGCGTGGGTCCTGGCAACCTAAGAATTGCAACAGATCATGGTAATCGCCATGTGCGCTCATGCTGCGCATTTCTCCAATTTCTGCATTTACCTCATGTACCTGCCCGAAAATGCCTACTTCTTTTGGATGCTGCATTAACCTTCCTCCAAGCGAATTCGGTTCGCAATAGCCAGTAAGTACAATGCTGTTCCTGCTATTTTCAATATTGTTGCTGATATGGTGTTTAATCCTGCCAGCATCCGCCATCCCGCTTGCAGAAATAATCACACAAGGATTTTTATAATAATTAAGCAGTTTGGATTCATCTACCGAGTTAATGAATTTCAACCCCCTGAATGCAAAAGGGTCATCATCATTTTGAAGTACCTTTTGAATGCGTGCATTAAATAGTTTCGGATAGCTCTTTATGATTTGTGTTGCTTTGATGCTCAGCGGGCTATCTACAAAATACTCAAGTTGAGGCAAACGGCCTTCCAACTCAAGTTGGTTGAGCGTATATAATAATTCCTGGGTGCGGCCAACGCTGAATGCAGGTAAAAGTAATTTCCCTTTTTTCTCCAGGCAGGTATGTTTTATCCAATGAAGCAAGGCATCCGCAGTTGGATTTTGGTCATCGTGTAAACTATTACCATAAGTTGATTCCAGTAAAATATAATCGGCTTGTGAAAATACAGCAGGAGATTTTAAAATAAGATCACGGTAACGCCCAACGTCGCCGCTGAATGTAATTCTTGTTTGCTTCCCATTTTCTGTAATTTTTAAATGTACAACCGCACTCCCGATGATATGCCCTGCATCCGAATAACAAAATTCTATTCCATCTTCGATCTTATGCCATTGTTCATAATCTACTACTACAAATTTATTAGCAGCAAGCAACGCATCCTCGGTTGTATATAATGGTTGCAGGTAAGGCAAACCTTGTAGCGCTCTTTTTTTATTTGCAAACTTCACATCATTCTCCTGGATACCTGCGGAATCCTCCATCAAAATAGATGCAAGGTCTTTTGTTGCTGGTGTTGCATATACATTGCCGCGATAACCATCCTTTATCAGCTTTGGAATGAGCCCGCAATGATCAATATGAGCATGGGAAAGAATTAAGTAATCAATTTCGGAAGGAGTAAATCCCCAGTTCCTGTTTAATTCATCGGTTTCTGCACCCATACCCTGGAACATACCGCAGTCGAGTAAGATCTTTTTCCCGTTGCTAAGTGTGAGAAGATGTTTTGAACCTGTTACGGTACGTGCGGCACCGTGGAATGCTATTTTCATAAGCCCTGCCCCTGCTGGGGCACCCTCGTCCGGTTTAGGCTGATGCATAGGTCAGCGTTTACCGAATGAAGTTTTATAAAATAAAAAATGATTTCTATGCAAATCTAATCAGCCCCCTGACCCCCGAAGGGGGAACCTTATTTATATTCTGCAATTAATATGAAAGAATATATAAAACGAGGTTTTGATTATTTCACTAATCAACAGAGTAAAGTTAAATTAAAAAAAGCTTCAGAAATTCACACAAAGCAACATTCTAAGTTCCCCCTTCGGGGGTCAGGGGGCTATAGCTAACCAGGCCATCATTCCCATCCCACGTTCAATTGCCCGTTCATCAATATCAAACGTTGGCGTATGAACGCCGCTGGTTATATTCTTCTCTTTGTTTCCAACACCAAGCCTGAAGAAGCAAGCGGGAATTTTATGCGAATAAAAGGCGAAATCTTCTGCACCCATTCGCAATTCTGTTTGTGTTACATTTTCAGCCCCCGCATATTTCTCTGCATTAATCCTTGCTGCGGCACTCAGTGCTTCATTATTGAAAACAAATGGGTAACCAATATCGACTCTCACATCCACTTCCGCACCCATTGCATGTACCAATTCGGTTGTTTGTTTGATAATGAGTTTATGTGCTTTAAAACGCCATGCTTCATCCATGGCCCTGAAGGTGCCCATCAGTTTAACCTCCGAAGGGATTACATTCGTTGTATTTCCTCCCTGGAAAGCCGTGATCGACAACACCGAGGGATTGAAAGGATCATTGTTCCTGCTTATGAGCTGTTGCAGGCTCACCACCAATTGTGATGCAATTAAAATTGTATCGGCAGTAAGATGCGGCGCTGCGGCATGACCGCCCTTACTCTTTATCGTTATATAAATTTCATCTGCACTCGCCATGACCATTCCCCCCCGAAAACTGAATGTTCCAACTTCCATTCCGGGGTGAACATGCAGGGCAAATATTTTTTCCGGTGCAGGATCTTCAAGCACGCCTTCTTTTATCAGCAAACTGGCGCCGCCGGGATTTTTTTCCTCGCCTGGTTGAAAGATCAATTTTACGGTTCCTTCCCAGTCATCTTTTAGTTCATTCAAAATTTTAGCTGCACCAAGCAGGCAGCTTGTATGAACATCATGGCCGCACGCATGCATGATACCTTCTTTGGTTGATCTGTAATCAACTTTATTTTGTTCATTGATTGGGAGTGCATCCATGTCAGCCCTCAATGCAATAATTCGCTTTAAAGGATTTTTACCCCTGATCAATCCAACAACACCGGTTGTTGCTTTGATCTCGAAAGGAATTTGCCAGCTGGTTAATTTTTGCTGAATAAATTTTGAAGTTTCAAACTCCTGGTAACTCAATTCGGGATTGGCGTGTAGGTGATGGCGTATTTCAATAAATTCAGTAGACCAATCAGCAGAAAGTTTTTTTATTTTATCAAGCATGAATCAGTTTGGAGATTTGAAGTTTAGCTATTTCAAAATTAGTGAACCTGTTTGAACTTATTGATTTACTATAAAAATACATTTCCGTTTTACAGCCTCAAATCTCCGAATCATTAATTTTCACCCATCGGCTGTTTATTTTTGTCGGGCTTAACTTCTATCTTTTCCGCAACGATATAGATATTCCCTGAAATGATCTTTAGATCAGCAATTTGCTTTTTCATCCTATCGGCATCTTCCTGCAAAAGAAAATCGCCGAATTTTAATTTTATATAAGGGGAAGCAAAGGTCATATAAACATTCTGGTCAGGGAACTGCTGTAATAATTTGGAGCGAACCTGGATCGCCTGTGTCCTGTCGGTAGTGCTTAACAGCATCAGCCTGTAACCTTTTTCCATTCTGATCTTATTTGCAAGGCCCTCATTGTACTCCGCCATTTTTTTTCCAAGGATATCAATACGATCATCTTTCGTCACTGTTACCGGGGGTTTTGAGATGGAATCTGTACTATTTGTTTGAGCGTAAACTGCTGATATCGCTATATTAACCAATGTGAACAGGAAGATCTTTTTCATTGTGAATTTTTATTGTGTGTTCATTTTCAAAAATCATTCCAGCCTGCCGGGATGGATCATTTAGATTATAAGATGTATGACTTTTTTATTTGGACATCTTAGGCACTTTCACTGTTGCATAGCAGAAATCCTGGGTTTAGATCATACATTTTCTGCTTTCAATGCATGAACCGGATCTTTGCATACAATCCTGTCGGCGCCCAGTTCTATCCATTCGTTTATCGAAGCCGCATCAAGTTCATCACCTGATTTCAATTGTATGGCATTGGAAAGATGCAGGCGTATTAACTTAAATGTTTCCAACGTGATTTGCTTTTCCGTATAACCTGAAGAAGCCTGGATAAAATCTACTGCAGCAGCACCATAAATATCGCAGCAGGCAATGATTTCTTCATTGGTGAGTAAAGCCGCTTCGATAATAACTTTAATCTTCTTTTCAGGCTTTCTTATAACAGTTAATACCATATTGATTTCTTTGGCAAGGTACTGCCAGTCGCTATTTTTTAATGCAACCAGGTTGATCATCATGTTGATCTCATCTGCACCATCTACAATTGCTAAAACGGTTTCTGCAAGTTTTGCTTCGATGGCACTGTACCCGAAGGGAAAACCAGTTACGGTCGCAACTTTTACGCTGCTTCCTGCCAATAATGCCTTTGCTTTTTTTACAAACATTGGGGGAATACAAACTCCAGCGAATTGATATTGCATTGCTTCATTACAAACACGTTCAATATCCGCAACAGTTGTAGTGGGAGATAAACAACTATGTTCAATAAAAGATGCCAGGGCCATGCAGCAAAAATACTCAATAAAATATCATTATTATTCTATTAAACAGATCCAGTTCAGATCGGCATGCATGAACTTACCCGGGTATTTTCAAACCCCAGCGGCCAAAAGCGCACAATCGTGGACACCTGAACTCCGGTAATAATTGTTTAAGTATAGGAAGAGTTTGCTGGCAAGCGTTGCAGTTATCTGCGTTTCAACGCTTCAAATTTTAAGGGTAGCCGATAGTGCAATGTAAAAAAACAGAAGCAGGTTCAGCTCTATATTTTATATTCTGCCATTTCCATTTTACATTTACATCATGCTTAAGAATTTCATCACGATTGTTACATTCAGCCATTTTTTTGCCTTTGCTTCAGCTCAACCGCTCCAACCCGGCTTTCAAAAGCGGGAATTCATTGAGTTGCTGAAAATCGGGGCAAGAACTTCCGCCGACAGCAGTTATTATAAAAAACTACCTGCACCGGAATACTCCACACTGATATACCAATCATCAACGGTAGGTTTTGATAACCTTTGGCAATTGTGGCGCACAAAAAATGATGTAGCCATCATCAGCATTCGTGGCACAACCAAAACAGCAGTAAGCTTTCTTGCAAATTTATATGCAGCAATGGTTCCAGCAAAGGGAGTCTTGCAATTGGAAAAAGATTTTACATTCAATTATAACCTGTCGGATAATCCGCGGTCAGCCGTGCACGTGGGATTTCTCATAGCTATGGCCTATTTGTCAAGAGATATTTTACCTAAAATAGATTCCTGTTACAAAAAAGGCATTAAAGATTTTATCATAGCAGGCCATAGCCAGGGTGGTGCCATCACGTATACACTTACATCCTATCTTGAAAGTTTGAAGAAAGAAGGCCGCATAGCAAAAGATGTTCGTTTTAAAACATGCGCAAGTGCTTCCCCAAAACCAGGTAATTTATTTTACGCTTATGATTTTGAAAATTTAACGAGAGATGGCTGGGCATATAATGTTGTCAATTCGGTGGATTGGGTGCCTGAACTTCCGTTTTCCATTCAAAAGCTTGATGACATGAATGAAACCAATCCATTCAGGTTTGGTAAAAAGCTGATTAAAAAACAAAAGTTCCCTCTCAATATTGTACTTCGAAGTGCTTATAACCAATTGAGCAAGCCCCAAAAAAAAGCGCAAAAAAATTATAAGAAATGGCTGGGGAAAAGAATGGGGAAGTTTGTGAAAAAGAGCCTGAAAGAACTTTCGCCACCGGATTATTTCAATAGTAATAATTATGTGCGAACAGGCACAACGATCGTTCTCGTTCCCGATTCATCTTATTTTTTAAAGTTCCCTGAGATCAAAGACAGTATCTGGCACAATCATATACAGGCACCTTATTTATTCCTGACAGAAAAATTACCTGGTAACGGCAATGATGCCACGCAGATAGCACCCACTTCAAAACTCAGTGGCAATTGGGAGCTTGATTATATCGCAGGTGAAAAAATTTCGCTGGACAGTTTGTTTCCTCAATCAAAACCTTCACTTATTATTGATGCAGCCAAAAATGAATTTAGTGGTTTCACAGGTTGTAATCCGTTGCAGGGACAACTGAATTTCTCATTGAATAAAATTAGTTTGACCAGCTTAGCTGCCAGTTCCATGATGATATGTGCGGGCCGCGGTGAACAAATATTTTTAAAAACCCTGATATCCGTTAATACTTATTCTGTAAATGATAATGAACTGACTTTAGTGATGGATGATATGGCGGTGATGCAGTTTAGGAAAATGTAAAATGTAAAAGTTGTGCCTCCTAATATGATCGAAATTTCTATCGTTGACGATACTTCACTTTTACATTTTACATTTTGTGTTTTACATTTTACATTAATTCTCAATTCACAACTATTTCTCATATCCGATCATTGCAAAAACGGAGAAAGATGACAGCCAATGATCAACATCATAATTTCCCTTGCCAATACTTTGTTGTGCATAATCCCACATATCATGTTGAGCAGTTGTCCATGCTTTTTTTACTTCCGGCGTTAATGCTGTTGGAGAAAGTGATTTAAGCATTCCGTTGATACACCAGATGCGATTCAGATGAAAGCCATCCCAATGTGATGTGTAACCTGTATGCACATCAAGTTTCTCAATTGCAAATACTTTTGCTACCCCCTCCACCGTGAACAGGTCTTTTGAAAATCCTCTTAACCAGGTTTCATATTCTTCAGCTGTAAACACTTTGCGCATCAGGTCGGTGATCAACAACCCAGCCGACATGAAATCATAGCCAAAGGGTTCTTTTATCAATGGAAAGTCTGTTACTCTTTTATAAAATCTTTTTGCTGCATCAGTGACCACCATTTGAAGGCTATCATTCTTCACACTCTTTGCATAATCAAGTGCAAAAGAGAGCCCGAGCGAAGAAGCATAATGATCACCGGTATAAGTTGCTTTTTCTATCAGGGGCCATACAAGGATATATTTTTTAGTAATGAAACTCGTAAGTGGTTCCAGGTTTTTAACCCATTCCTTTCCTTTTGGATCGGTCCAGTTGATCAATTCATCTGCTATCTTCAACAACCAGGAAGTACCATAAGGAAATTCAAAATCCTCCTGGTCGTGGGTGGTGAAATATTCCAGTTCCTGTAATATTTTTTTTGGATCAAAATCTTTATCAAGTTGTTTCTTTATTTCTTTTGCTTCAGGGATGTTAGGATAATTTTTTAAAAGTTTCACCAGCGCCCAATGATTGTGCACACCTGAGTGCCAATCGAAACAACCGTAAAAGGAGGGCCACAATTTATCTGGTGTCTTCAGGTCTGCTGCTGAAGCGAGATGACGTTCATTATAATAATGAGGATACACTTGATTGGCACATGACAATGATAGGTTGGCAAAGTAGGAAGCTCCATCATTACTCAAAGTAATCCGCCCGTCTGCTGTGGGAAGGATCAATGAAGTCTGGGCTGGTAAAGTAACCGACTGAACAAATAATAATAGGGTAAATAATTTCTTCATGTGTTGATTTTTAATTTTCATTTGGTTTTGGTTGACAAAAAATTTATTAAAAGACGTTATCTTTGGCATAATAAAATGACTGCTGAAATTAATAAACTTTATTAATAATTTAGTGGTTGCCCGCAAAATAAATCTACCGGTATGACGAAGGATGTAAGAATAAATACCCTCAACATTGGATTGATGATCTTTAGCGTAATCGCTGCATTTGTTATGCCTTTTGAAGTGTTTCTTTTTGCTTATGCATTCATGGGGCCTTTGCATTACCTCACGGAAATAAGCTGGCTTCATGACAGGCAATATTTTGCAAAAGGCAAATATGATTTTCTTGTACTATTAGGGATTGGGGTTATATTAAGTGTATGGGACCTTGCACAAAATTATCATGTATGGCCTTTCAACAACGAGGGAAATAAAGAGATGGCCCAGGGATGGAACATCTATCAAAAATTAATGTTCATTGCTTTTTTCAGTGGGCTTATTGTGGCTTTTGTAAAAAATCATTTTTTAAAGATCCTCGGGATTGCATTCGTGTTCTTCATTTCCCTCGGCATTTATGGGCAATTATACACAGATAAAATGGCGGAAACAAGAGACGAAGGAACATTGACCATGCTATTAACTTCCTTTGTGCCTACACTCATCCATGTATATGTTTTTACAGGGTTTTTTATGTTGTTTGGCGCTTTAAAAAGCAGGAGTGTTTCGGGGGTTTGGTCAGTTGTAGTTTTTGTAATTTGCCCCATCCTTTTATTCTCCTTGTTCAGGGAGCAAAGTTTCGTTCCTGTAACAGAATATGGAAAGAGTGCATATGGCAACGCACTTTCAGGAGAAGGCTTTTTTGGCCTGAACCAGGAAATACTTGAAAAATTTTTCAATCAAAAACTGGTGATCCCCGATAACATTACAACGGACGCTCAATACCGGGTTTTTTATAACAATGAATGGTCACGCATGGTCTTTCATTCTTCTACGGGAATATTGGTAACCAGGTTTATCGCATTTGCTTATATGTATCATTACCTCAACTGGTTTAGTAAAACAGAAGTTATACGTTGGCATAAAGTACCTAAAGTAAGATTTGTAGTCGTTATTATTTTATGGATCGTTTCCCTGGCGCTTTATGGTTACAGTTATAAAGTGGGACTACAATGGTTGTTCTTCCTGAGCTTTACACATGTACTACTTGAATTCCCGCTAAACTTTACTTCAATCGTTGGTATTGGAAAAGAGTCCATTGTGATTGCTAAGAATGGATTTAAACCATTGCCGAAAAAAATGTAAAATGTAAAATATTGAATGTAAAATGTAAAAGGATTACAGTCACCTTTTACATTTTTTATTATACATTTTACATTAAAAAAGCATCCATGATTGAATGCTTTTTTTATTTATCAATTTACGAAGCGTCCTTCCCATGACACTGCTTGTACTTCTTCCCACTCCCACAAGGGCATGGATCGTTCCGCCCTATCTTGGGTTCAACTCTTACCGGCGCTTGTTTAACTGGTGTAGATGGATCAAAATAATCATTTTCATTCGCCGCATAATCACTTCCCGCAGCATCAATCTCATTCTTATTGATGTTCATTTTACTCATGTCCGTTTTCTTTTCTCTGCCTTCTTTTATTTGTCCGGTATTAGTTTGTTCAATTGGGATACCGGCATGGCTTAAGAAACTAACGATGTCTTTATTCACCTGGTCACTCATTTGTTTGAATGCATTGTAAGCTTCAATTTTATAAATAACCAATGGATCTTTTTGTTCGTAGCCTGCAGTTTGCACACTGTGGCGCAAATCATCCATTGCCCGCAAATGTTCTTTCCATGCATCATCTATTAATGAAAGTGTAATGCTGCGCTCCAGTGAATTGCCCAATTCTTTTCCCCCTGTCTCAAAATATTTGTCAAGGTTGGCAAGCGCCTGTATTCCTTTTTTACCATCAGTAAATGGTACGGCTACATTTTCAATATGATTGCCCTGTTCTTTACGGATATTTGTAATGATCGGCATGGTTTGTTCAACCAGTGCTTTTTTCTTATTGCTAAAATGAGTAACGGCTTCGCTGTATAAACGATCGGTCAGCGTATTCGCATCTGTTTTATCCAATTCATCCTGGCTGATCGTTGTATCTAGACCAAAATTCAAAATAGCAGCGAGTTTAAACCCTTCAAAATCTTTCGCTTCTTTAAAAGAATTGATCAAACCTTCCGCAATTGAATAAAATGCATTGTCTGTATCAAGTGCAAGCCTTTCTCCAAACAAAGCATGGTTACGCCTTCCGTAAATAACATTTCTCTGTTTGTTCATTACATCATCGTATTCGAGTAGCCGTTTACGTATGCCGAAGTTATTTTCTTCTACTTTCTTTTGTGCACGCTCAATACTTTTTGTGATCATACTGTGTTGGATCACTTCACCTTCTTTATATCCCATCCTGTCCATGAGGCTCGCAATACGTTCACTGCCAAACATACGCATCAGGTCATCTTCCAGCGATACAAAAAAGTTTGAAGTTCCCGGATCTCCCTGGCGGCCTGCACGGCCACGAAGCTGCCTGTCCACACGACGGCTTTCATGACGCTCCGTACCAAGAATGGCAAGCCCACCTGCTTCTTTTACTCCTGGCCCCAATTTAATATCTGTACCACGGCCAGCCATATTCGTAGCAATGGTAACAGCTCCTGCAAAACCTGCTTCGGCAACAACCTGTGCTTCCTTCGAGTGTTGTTTTGCATTCAATACATTGTGTGGAATTTGTTTTTGTTTCAACATCCTGCTCAGCAATTCACTTACTTCAACCGATGTTGTACCAACGAGGCAAGGCCTGCCTGCTGCACGTAATTTTTCAATCTCATCTATTACAGCCTTATACTTTTCTCTTTTTGTTTTATAAACCATATCCTGCTCATCTTTACGAATGGCGGGTACATTGGTTGGGATCGTAACTACGTCTAATTTATAAATGCTCCAAAGTTCTGCAGCTTCTGTTTCCGCAGTACCCGTCATACCTGCAAGCTTATGATACATCCTGAAATAATTCTGCAGGGTAACGGTAGCGTATGTCTGCGTGGATGCTTCAATTTTTACATTTTCTTTTGCTTCCAGGGCCTGGTGCAATCCATCTGAATACCTTCTTCCATCGAGGATACGGCCGGTTTGTTCATCAACGATCTTTACACCGCCGTCCATCACCACGTACTCGATATCTTTGTCAAATAAAGTATAAGCTTTTAAGAGTTGTTGAACTGTATGAATGCGTTCAGCTTTTAATGAATATTCATTCAGTAGATTTTCTTTGCGATGTAATTTTTCATCCGCATTCAGATCGGTCTTTTCAATATCCGCCAGTTTGGTAGCAATATCCGGTAAAATAAAGAATTCGGGATCTTCCCCGCTGCGTGTGATCAATGTAATACCATTATCTGTTAATTCAACCTGGTTGTTCTTTTCATCAATGGCGAAATAAAGTTCTTTATCGACCTGTGGCATTTGTTTCTGCTGATCGGCGAGGTAATAGTTCTCACTTTTCTGCAATTTCACTCGCATTCCCGGCTCACTCAAAAATTTGATCAGCGCACTGCTCTTAGGCAAACCACGATGTGCACGCATTAAAGCAAGTCCGCCGTCTTTAGGATCATCATTTCCTTCGGCAATTTTTTTCTTTGCTTCAATTAAATATTGATTGGTTGCTTTCTTTTGTGCTTCAACAAGCTTTTCAATCCTTGGTTTAAGTTCAAAGAATTGTTCTGTATTATCGGTACGGCCAATCGGACCACTGATGATCAATGGCGTTCTTGCATCATCGATCAAAACACTATCCACCTCATCCACCATAGCGAAATGATGCTTGCGTTGTACCATTTCATCGGGGGTATGCACCATATTATCTCTCAGGTAATCAAAACCAAACTCGTTATTGGTACCATAAGTAATATCTGCATTATAAGCTTTGCGCCTTGCATCACTGTTTGGTTCATGTTTATCAATACAATCCACCCGCAGCCCAAGCCATTCGAAGATGGGGCCGTTCCATTCGCTATCCCTGCGTGCCAGGTAATCATTCACTGTAACGATATGTACACCTTCGCCAGCCAATGCATTTAGGTAAGCAGGCAATGTACTTACAAGCGTTTTACCTTCACCGGTAGCCATCTCTGCAATCTTTCCTGAATGCAAAACTGCACCACCGATCAACTGAACATCGTAATGCACCATGTTCCATTTTACAACTGTGCCACCTGCGAGCCATGCGTTTTTGTAAATGGCTTTGTCTCCTTCAATAGTAATATGTTCTTTTCTTGCAGCAAGTTCTTTATCAAGTTCTGTTGCTGTACTTTCTATTGTTTCATTTTCTTTAAAACGACGGCTGGTTTCTTTTACAACAGCAAAAGCCTCGGGCTGAATTTCCAGTAAGACCTCTTCGATCTTTTTATCACGGTCTTTTTTTAATGCATCCACTTCCTTGTAAATGTCATCCCTGCCGTTGATATCTTCACTTGGCAATTCTTCGGCCTGCTTATTTTTACTGGCTATCGTAGCATCAATGTCGGACAGGTGTGCTTTGATGCGTTCCCGGAATTCATTGGTTTTATTCCTTAGCTGGTCGTTGCTGAGACTTTGAAATTTGTCAAAAGCCTGCTTAACCTGTTCAACCTGGGGCGTAAGCTTCTTAACGTCTTTCTCGCTTTTGTTGCCGCCAAATAATTTTGATAAGATTCCTATCATAAAGTGCTGTTGTTCTAAAATATTAAAATCCCATTGAGTGCCAATTCAAATACAGTGCTACAAGCAAGCACGGGTCAAATTGACAGGGGAGCAAAGGTAGCTAATTGACAATTAAAATCTCTTGAATCTTAATCCATTTCTCTTACTTTTGCGCTCCTCTCTGGCGCAAGTGTTCCTCAGGATCACTTGTGTATTTTTAATCCAGCCAGTCTGCGACTCGGGTTATGACTAAATATTTTTATTGCGTAACTAAATTTTTATTAGTTGCAAAATAGCCTCGCCGACTTTTGAATGGATTTCTTAGTACCAGAACGTACCACCATGTCAGTTAAAAACAAAAGCTATTAACAACCTTCATTCCTGTGCATTGGTTACTCCCTGTTTCATCTGTCAGGTATTTTCGGGAACACGGAGACACGGAGACACGAAGGCACAGAGATCAGGAGAAATAAAGTAATCATTTTACTATTCGATAACTATTTTACGGACATTTTACTTAATCATATCTTGAACGTAGCCATATCTGTTGGTTCAGTTTAGTATTGAGGCCAGTATAACCATTATTCCCTGTGTCTTTGTGTCTTCGTGCCTCCGTGTTTCAAAACCATCAGGTATTTCCTGAAACACAGAAGCACAGAGACACGAAGCACAGAGATCAGGAGAAACAACGTAATCATTTTACTATTCGATCACTATTTTACGGACATTTTACTTAATCATATATTGTATATAACCAGACCTGCCAGTTCAGTTTAAAGTCATTCGTATTGGTGTCGAAAACCACCAGGTATACCCGGAGCATAAAGACACAAAGGCATAACGACCCAAATAGAAATTCCCCACTCAGCTTTCATCCTCAATTATCAATTATCAATTGTCAATTTAACCCTTTTCTCCTACCTTTGCGGCTCGAAAATTACAGGTCAATAAAAGTATATACGTTATGAGTGGCGCCTTAAAAGAAGTAAGAAACAGGATCAAAAGTGTTCAAAGTACCCAGCAGATCACGAAGGCCATGAAAATGGTGAGTGCTGCTAAATTGCGCCGTGCCCAGGATGCCATCACCCAGATGCGCCCATATGCACAAAAACTGCAGGAAATGCTGAGCAATATTGTCAGCGCAAGCGAAGGGGATGTTGCGATGAACCTTGCGATTGAAAGACCTGTTGAAAAAGTACTGGTTATTGTTGTAACCAGCGACAGGGGCCTGTGCGGCGGTTATAACAGCAATCTCATCAAACTTGCCAAGCAGGTGATCAAAGAAAAGTACCCCACACAGTTTGATAAAGGAAATGTGCAGGTTTTACCAATTGGTAAAAAAGGATATGAACATTTTACAAAAAATGGCTTTAAAGTAGTGGATGCCTACTGGGATATATTTACCGGGCTTAGCTTCGACAAAGTACAGTCTGCCGCAAAATATGCAATGGAAGCTTTTGCAGCTAAGACGGTTGACGCAGTTGACCTTGTTTATAGCGAATTTAAAAATGCAGCTACACAGCGTTTTATTGCCGAGCCTTTTTTACCTGTGCAAAAAGTGGCAGAAACAGAAAATAAAAAGAAAGCAGATTTTATTTTTGAACCAAACCAGGCCGTCCTGATTGAAGAATTGATGCCGAAAATTTTGAATACCCAATTGTACAAAGCTGTACTGGATGCCAATGCCAGTGAGCATGGTGCCCGGATGACAGCCATGGACAAAGCAAGTGACAATGCAAACGAACTATTAAAATCATTGAAAATAAGTTACAACCGTGCAAGGCAGGCTGCCATTACAACTGAACTTACAGAAATTGTGAGCGGAGCCGCGGCGTTACAAGGGTAATCAATTTGATAATTAGTTGATTGGGTAATTTGGTGAATGAAAGCACTTCAAATTACTTGTATCTAATTATCAAATCATCAAATTTTCAATTCATTAAATTAACGTTGAATTGGTAATGTGATCATAAAGAACACTTCAATTATTAAGCTTAATTATTAAATCAGCAAATTAACGTTGATTTGGTAATTTGATGATTAGTACACTTCAAATTATTAGTAGCTTAATTATCAAATCATCAAATTTTCAAATCATCAAATCAACATGGAACTCGCTCTAATTATTCCACATATAGAAGCACTCATCTTCGCCAGTGACAAACCATTGACGCCCATGGAGATCACAGAACTGGTGAATACTGCTCTTGGATTTATTGAGGACCGTGCAAGCATGGACCAGGTGGACGCTGCCATAGCAGGAATAAAAGAAAAATATGGTTCAGAATTTTATGCTTTTGAACTGAAACAAATTGGTGGCGGCTGGCAATTTCTTACCAAACCTGAATTTCATAAAACAGTTGCTTTAATTAACGGGGATAAATTTATAAAGAGGCTTTCCCTTGCCGCAATGGAAACATTGGCCATTATTGCCTACAAACAGCCCATCACTAAAAGTGAGATCGAATCCATTCGTGGAGTGAACTGCGATTATGCCGTACAAAAATTATTGGAGAAAGACCTGGTGATCATTTCCGGAAGAAATGAAGATGCAGTTGGCAAACCTTTGATATATGCCACATCCAAATCATTCATGGATTATTTTGGCATCAACAGTGCTGATGAATTGCCTAAGATCAATGAAGTGCTGATGGAAGAATTGGTGAAAGCTACTGCAGTGAGCGAATCTGCCAAAGAAGAAGATGCCGAAAATGCTGCAACGGAACTAGACCTGCCAGCGGGCGTAATTGTTTCTACTGAAAAAACAGGAGAACACGAAGGCATGAACGGCGTGTCCCTCATCGAAGACGAAGAGATCGAAAAGATAAAGGAGGAAACGAAAGAAGATTCATCTGATAAAGATGAAGAAGCGGATGCCTGATAAAGAATGAGATTAAATTTTATTATAAAGGCATACATTCAGATGATGCCTTTTTTTATTTCAAAAAAACCGTTCCACCAACTCATAACTCCTAACTCATAACTGTCGTATAGCACAACATAGGTAACACTTTTTCTGCATCGTTAAGAAGCCGCTATTGCTGGGGTTGCCCTTAAGGGCTCTTAACAGTCCAGACTGTAGCACAACATAGGTTACAGTTTTATTTTTGT
>JBDSBG010000217.1:0-4647 GCA_039921685.1 Ferruginibacter sp. | reverse complement strand
TTTTATCATCTACAAGCAACTCATAATTCAGACTCATTTCCAATCCGCAATAAAGATATTCGTATCACGGGTTCCTCCATTATTCCTGTTGCTGCAAAAAACAAACTTCTTTCCGTCGGGGCTGAACATCGGGAAGGCGTCGAAGCCCTTGTCTCTTGATATCTTTTGAATATCTGTTCCATCCATATTTGCCATGTACATATTAAATGGAAATCCCCTTTTATATTCGTGGTTACTGCAAAAAATAAAATGCTTGCCATCCGGCGTAAAGTTAGGCGCCCAGTTGGCCTGGGCAAGATTTGTTACCTGATTTGCATCTGTACCATCGGCATTGGCGATCCAAACTTCCATATGCGTTGGTGCTACAAGGTTTTCTGCAAGTAATTCCTTGTATTCTTTTATTTCAGCTTCCGTTGTTGGCCTTGATGCACGCCATATGATTTTTTTACTGTCGGGACTGAACCATGCACCACCATCATATCCCAATGCATTGGTAATTCTTTTTACATGTTTACCATCTGTATCCATTGTATAAAGTTCAAGATCACCATCACGCATGGAAGTGAATAATATCTTATCCCCTTTAGGCGAAAGCGTGGCTTCAGCATCATACCCCGCTGTATTGGTAAGTTGCTTCGCGATCACTCCATTAGTATCTGCTTTGAAAATATCAAAGCTTTCATAAATTGGCCAGATATATCTATTGCCGTATTTACTCCTGTCGGGCAAGGGCGGGCAATCTGTACTGCCCAGGTGCGTGGATGCGTAAAGGATATGTTTACCATCAGGATAAAAATAAGCACATGTGGTGCGGCCGGTGCCTGTGCTCACCAACTTCGGTGTAAACGGATCTCCTGGTTTTTGCGGAATTTTTCCCATCCATATCTGGTCGCATTTGATTCCGTTCTTTGGATCTGTTCTTTGAAAAATCAAATATTTTCCATCAAAACTAAAATATGCTTCTGCATTATCTCCCCCGAAAGTGAGTTGCTGCACATTGGCAAAATGGGTTTCCCCGGGGAAAAGAATCGTATCAGATATTAAGCTTGCATGAGATGCAGGCTGAGCGTAAGCGTGCAGAGAGAAAACACCGAGCATAAGCGCAGCTCCCGTTATAAATTGCAGTATAAACTTCATAAATTAAAAATTAATGAACTAAAAAATAAGAGTTCGCATGAGTGAATTATTCAGCAGAACTTTTGAATCCAAAATGTTTTAAAGATTTGTTTTTTGGGTTTGCAGGCAAAGGTAAACCTCATAACAAATTAAATTGTCAGAATATTGTCAGCAAAGAAACTGTGTAAGCAGTAAATTTGCGGTGAAATTATTTTTAATGAGAAAAAGGACAGTTTATTTTTTTATTATTATAGGATTAGTTTTAGCTGCATGTAATAATGAAAAGGCAGCCGGCAATGCACCCGTTTCCACTACCTTGCCTGCTGTTGAACAACAACTTAAAGATGCGATCAAACAATATCCTGATTCATTATTACTGAAAGAAAACCTGTTGCAGTATTATGCCGATAATGGGAATTATACGGCTGGATTAAAAGAAATCGACCAGGCACTTTTAAAAGACAGCCTTAATCCACGTTTGTGGGATATAAGGGCAACCCTTCATTTTGAAAATGGAGACACGAGCAACGCCATACGTGATTTTGAGCAGGCAGTCAAAATATTCCCCAATCCTGAATATATGATCTCACTTGGCGCATTGTATGCACAAACCAAAAATATACTTGCATTAAAGGTCGCAGATGAATTACAAAATGTAAGCAAGGGTAAAGCAGATCAACAGGCATTTTTCATCAAAGGGTTATATCATACTTTCAGCAATGAAAAAATGAAAGCAATTAATTTTTTCGACAAATGCCTTGCACTTAATCATACATTTATGGATGCGTACCGCGAAAAGGCGATCGCTTTATACGATCTTGGTGAATATGACGACGCATTGACTGTTCTTGATAAAGCACTAACATTGCAAAATAATTATGATGAGGGATATTATTACAGTGGGAAATGTTTGGAAAAACTAAATCGCATACCAGAAGCAATTCAATCCTATCAAAATGCATTGAAACTTTCCCCTGATTATGTGGAACCAAGGGATGCGTTGGGGAAATTGGGAGTGAAAAGCTGAACAATGTAAGATGTAAGATGTAAGATTTAAGATGTAAGATTTCCTGATAATTTGGAGATCGCACCTCTTGCGCTACATCTTAAATCTTAAATCTTAAATCTAAATTTACAATATGCCACTAATAGCACCCTCTGTTCTTTCTGCAAACTTTTTACAACTTGGAAAAGATTGCGAAATGCTTGATCAAAGCAAAGCTGATTGGTTCCATATAGATATCATGGATGGACGATTTGTTCCCAATATTAGTTTTGGACCAATGCTGGTAGAATTCATTCGTAGCACCACTAAAAAGTTTTGTGATGTTCACCTCATGATTGAAGAGCCGGAAAAATTCACAGATGCATTCAAAAAAGCAGGTGCGGATAACCTTACCATTCATTACGAGGCCTGCCGGCACCTACATCGCAATATTCAGCAAATAAAATCGGCGGGTATGAAGGCTGGAGTTGCAATAAACCCACATACTCCGGTAGACTTGCTAAAAGATATTCTGCCTGATATCGATGTAGTTTGCATAATGAGTGTTAACCCCGGGTTTGGCGGGCAATTTTTTATTCCACACAGCATCTGTAAGATCAAGCAATTAAAAGAAATGATCAATGAGCAATTGCTTGATGTTAAGATAGAAGTGGACGGAGGTGTAACTTTAGAAAATGCAAGGTCAATCATTGATGCAGGTGCAGATGTGTTGGTTGCAGGTAATACTGTTTTTAAATCCGCAGATCCGGCTGCTACCATTCAGGCTTTGAAGAACGTATAGTGAATTAACAATGGACAATTGATAATTGACAATGAATAGCAACTATACGCACAAACTAATTGTCAATTGCCCATTATCAATTGTCAATTCAATGAGTCTATCCGTTCCTCCATTGCTTTCAATATTGCCAGGTTTGCATGAAGCCAGTTAGTTGCTGAGGCAGGTAATTTAAAATGTTCCCGTATTAACCTGTCTGCTAACTGGTGGGCTTTTAAAGCCTGCTCCCGGTTATAAAAACAGTCGGTCCATTTTTGTGTTAACTTATTTTCATCCTGCACTGACACGCCTCCGGAGTAGAAAGTAAAACAGGTAGGCAATCCAACAAAGGTTACAGCCTTTGATTTTGCATCTATTTTCTGTTGGTAAAACAAGACAAAAAAATGAATACAACTTTTCAATCTTTGTTTGATTTGCTTATCAGTTTCCGGTGCTGAAGGCTTTATTCTCCATAAAATATTGGAAAGATAAAAAGGGTCTTCTCTCAGATTGGTATTCCTTATGGCCTCTGCATTAAAATCTGTCGTAATT
The DNA here is from genome assembly GCA_039921685.1 of Ferruginibacter sp. GTDB lineage: Bacteria > Bacteroidota > Bacteroidia > Chitinophagales > Chitinophagaceae > Ferruginibacter. The sequence goes on along the minus strand of JBDSBG010000217.1, from coordinate 1,216 downwards.
TTTTCCGGTTCATTTATTTTTAAAAGTTTCATTTTATCAGGCGACAGGTATGCCAGTTGATAAGTTTCAGTCTTTCCATTATCAAATGTCATAGAAATACTGATTGGTTTAACCTGGTCATTTAAAATCCATTTGCCAATTGCTATATCCTGCCTTGGATTTTTCAGTACCGTACCGTCAGCAAAAAAACAATAGCCACGGTACATGATGTCGAGGGTAGAAGTAATATCAAGGTCGGATGCATCGGCGGCATCCGCGGCATTCTCCCAATCCTGGCAAAGAATGTCTTTCATAATTTTAGATTGACGCAAATCTTCCAGGCCTATGGCAGTGATGTTGCGTACAGGCATTTCAGCCGGATCTTCAACAGATATCGTTTCTGTTTTTTGCTTACTGGCACATGACGTAAAATAGAACGCCGGAATTAACAGCAGGTATTTGTAATTCTTCACAACAGTAATTGTTTACTATTGATAAGATGATTTTTTGCTTGTTGCATAAATAAGCGCAATGTGTTTGATCAATGACTTCATTCAAAAATAATGGAAAAATGAAAGCTATTGAGTGATTTTATTTATCAAACGGCAAACATCAATTACATTCTTTGCTGACTTCTTCTTACTGGCATCATCGGCTTCTCTGGATAGACACTTTTCAGATTAATAAAAATCATAACCATCACTCAAAATTCAGAACTCAGCAAAAGTAATTATCTTCATAAAATGAGACTGCTGATTGCCTTATTCATTTGCCTGGTTGCTGCAACTGTTTCGGCACAAACAAAAAATGCTACAGTGAGTGGGCGCATCATTGACGACAATGAAAACCCATTGAACAATGTTTCTATTGTTGTATTGGGAAAAAATACAGGTATTGTTTCAAGTGACAGCGGCACATTTACAATAAGGGTTATTGCAGAAAAACCTTTTGCACTTACCTTCAGCCATACGGGCTTTTTAACCGTACAAAAGAATTTCTACCTAAGCCCGGGTGAAACGGAAAATATTACCGTTCGAATGAATCACGAAGGCAAGATACTTAACGCAGTTGTAGTTGCCGATGAAAGAGAAAGAAGAGAGAACAGCCTGGTAAAGATCAACCCGAAAAATGCAATCACATTGCCGAGCACAACTGGTGGTGTGGAGGCGCTTATAAAAACACTGGTAGGAAGTAATAACGAACTCACTTCCCAATACAATGTGCGTGGCGGCAACTA
>JBDSBG010000216.1:0-7451 GCA_039921685.1 Ferruginibacter sp. | reverse complement strand
ATTTTTTCAAACGGCGGAAAGCAGCGCCGGTGCAGGTACGCAGCCCGCCGGCTGTGGAGGCGAAAGCAACGAATTTGAAGTACTAACCAAAGCGAGTAAAGGCTATGCGCTTATTCTACCTAATCCTGTATTCAATGATCAATATTCAATGCTCAATGAAAGTACGATCCATTGAATATGGAGCATTGAGCGTTGAATATTAAACATTAATTCAAAAGCCACCTACTAATAAAAATTCCCACTCCATATAAAAAGCCCGATCCTCAGGGAGCTAATCGTTAAAACTTAAACCCTACCGTTGCTACCACATTCGCTTGCTCCTGTTTAATCGTGGCAAACGTATTGGCTCTGTCTTCCAAACGATAAGGCATATTTATGTCTTTGTTGATACTATAGATATAAGTAAGATCAATAAAAAAACCTTTATTGCGATAGCCAAGCCCGCCACTTAATAAGGTACGGCTTCCTTTTAGTGCCTTGTCTTTGTAGGGATTTCCGTAGTGTGCAAAACCTAGCCTGCCCATAATGGTATTAAATTTAATCTCGCCACCTGCCCTGAAGTTGAACGTGCCTTTGAATTCATGTTTTACTATTTTATTCAGTGCTTTGTTATAAGCTGTTTCCTGGTCAGTGGGGTCCTCGTTGTTATTGCTAAACCGGCTTCCACGATGATTTAAATATTCAATATCTGCAGTGATGAACGCACGTTGTTTTCTTGTATCCTGTATTTCACGAAAGACGTATGAACCACTTATCATCAATTTCCAGGGAGTGGTTTGATAATAACTCGCTTCACCGGGCTGGCCGCTGGTATAAGTAGTGGAATGTTCAGTAAAAGCATCGATCCTGCCCGTGTCCGATTCAACCTCCGTGCTAATATCAACTGTCCTCGTATCTTTCAATAAAAAGAATGAAGGCGTATGTACGGCTAAGCCTAACCGTATGTAATCCTTTGGACGGTATATTACACCAAGTTTTAAATTAGCCCCCACACCAGTAGTTTTGAAATTGTCGGTATAAATAAGGGATTTGAAACCATTGAGCCTGTTGGAAGAAGTGTCCGTTTCAATAAAAGTAGTATTGCTTTTATAATGAACCACCGGGATACCAATGGTACCACCGAACAACCATTTTTTATTGCTGTTCTCTGCAAACGAAATGGCAAATTCATAAATGCCACCACTGGTTCGCTTTATCATTTCCTGCTGCAGTGCCTGTCCGGAATCCAATATCCTTTCAGCTGCGGCCCTCACCTGTAGTACACCATTTACCCGAATGGTATCAATCAGGAAAGCGTTCCATGCAGGGGCAACAGAGTAAGGTGCTTTAGAATTGGTGAATAAGAAAGCTGAAATAGAATCCTGGCTTTTTGCAAGTTCTTCTGCAAACTGTTCACCGAATGAACTATAATTATTTAAGGATTTATAATGAATGGAATTATTAAAATTGGCAGTTTGATTGATTGCTATGGCGACAGCATTGCTTTTTTGCGGATTGAAAGGAGAGGGGAAGCCAAAGACTACGCCAATGGGGCCAAAAGAAAAACCATTTCTTTGATCTAAGTTTTCGGATTGCCTGAAATTAGCATTGTTATTATTAAAAAAAGGCCCGGCTGTTAAAACAACTTCATTGGTTTTATAAAGAGCAAGTCCGGCAGGATTTACGTATGCAGCACTGATATCGCCACCTAAAGAGCCCATTGCTGCCCCGATCGCCATATTCCTTGCCGTACCATTTTGCGGGAACCAACTATACCGGATTGCATCTTCAGGTACCTGCGCAAAACATTTTGCAGTCGCCAGCATAAGGAAAAGGAATATATTTTTTTTCATGCATGAAATTTTTCATCCATAACAGGACGAGTGAATGCTTGCAAGACGCCCGGCATTAACCTCCACGGCGCGGCCTTGCTACAGGGGCACCGGAACTTCCACTACCGCTGCTTCCAGAAGAAGAATTTGTGCTATTATTATTTGCAGGGGAGTATGTCCTGTTGTTATTATCAGGAATGCGGTATCTGTTGTTGTTGGAATTATTATTAGGAACCGGAGTGATGATCCTCCTGATATAATCATTTGAATGGTTGCTGTTGTTATATGGCCTCGTTGACCGGATCAACCGGGTGTTGCCACTCTTTTGGTTTATAACTACCATATTTGAATAGTTATAACTACCAAGGTTGGTCATGCGGGGCGTTGTGTTTTTTGGATTGGTAAATACAGCGCCTGAAATATAAACCGGGGAAGGATAATAATAAGGATTGTAATAGTACCCACAGTTATAACCGTACCGGTAAGGATCATAGTAAGCGTCATAATCATCATAAAAATTGCGCCAGCGGGGATCATGAATACGCATTACAATCTGCCTGTCCTGGTAACTCCTTCGAACCGTTCTTACTTCATCTTTTTTCTCCTTTGCATCATTGCTTTCTTCTACCGGCCTTGCAGGAGAATAATAAACGTCATCAGGTGTCTGCCCGCTTTTGTAAATGCTGCTGCAACTGCTTATTCCAGCCGCAAACAAAACAAAAAGTAAAATTTTGAGGTTCATGGCGCAACGATTAAAAAGATTATAAGTTGAAGTTACTACTTTTGTGCAGTTTTGGGATAAGGTTTGTTCACAGGATAAGTAGCATCGCCCGAGCAAAACTACAGGTTGAGGACAGGAATTTTGAACGGGTTGATGTTAAAGATGTGTAAAACGTGAAGGTGAGGGTGAATGGTGAATGGTGAATGGTGAATAGTGAATAGTGAATAGTGAATAGTGAAGAGGCGAAGGTTTTATGAGGCAGGAGGCTAAGATGTTTTTTAAATTATTTGGGAGACGACATTATTTAAATTTATAAGCGAACAAATGGAATAGAGTCGGTGAATCTCGGAAATCACAAAGGTTTCACCATTCACCATTCACCATTTACAAAAGACCAACAACTAATGAGCAAAGAACTTACAACAAGGGCAGCAGATTACTCGCAATGGTACAATGATCTCGTGATCAAGGGTGGGCTGGCAGATTATTCCGCCGTGCGTGGATGTATGGTAATTAAACCTTACGGTTATGCGCTGTGGGAAAATATGCGTGACCAGCTAGATAAAATGTTTAAAGATACCGGGCATGTGAACGCCTATTTCCCCTTGTTCATTCCGAAAAGCTTATTTGAGGCCGAAGAAAAAAATGCAGAGGGATTTGCAAAAGAGTGCGCAATTGTTACGCACTATCGTTTAAAAACGGATCCTGATAACAAGGGGAAATTAATGGTTGATCCTGAAGCAAAACTGGAAGAAGAACTGATTGTTCGCCCCACAAGCGAAGCAATTATTTGGAACACTTACAAGGGATGGATTCAATCCTATCGCGATCTTCCTATCCTTGTAAATCAATGGGCGAATGTGGTAAGATGGGAAATGCGAACCAGGTTATTTTTACGTACTGCAGAATTTTTATGGCAGGAAGGCCATACTGCTCACGCAACCAAACAGGAAGCCGTAGCCGAAACCGAACAGATGCTGGATGTATATGCAGATTTTGTTGAACAATATATGGCAGTTCCTGTGATAAAAGGAGTGAAGACAGCCAACGAGCGTTTTGCAGGAGCTGAAGACACATATTGCATTGAAGCCCTGATGCAGGACGGTAAAGCATTACAGGCAGGTACCTCACATTTCCTTGGGCAGAATTTTGCAAAGGCATTCGATGTACAATTCATGAATAAGGAAAATAAACTTGAATATGTGTGGGCAACAAGCTGGGGCGTATCAACCCGGTTGATCGGCGCATTGATCATGGCACACAGCGATGACCAGGGATTGATCATGCCACCGAGGATTGCACCATTGCAGGTTGTGATCGTTCCCATTTATAAAGGTGAAGAAAGCAAGCCTGTCATTGATGGAAAAGTGGATTCATTGATGAAAGAATTGAAAGCAATTGGAATTCGGGTGAAATATGATAACAGCGACCACACAAGACCAGGTTGGAAATTTGCTGAGCATGAACTAAAGGGAGTGCCTGTAAGAATTGCTATGGGTATGCGTGATGTGGAAAATAACGTGGTGGAAGTTGCGAGAAGAGATACGAAAGAGAAAAAATCTGTTTCCTTTGATGGGCTTTCCTCAACAATTCAAAACCTGCTGGAAGAAATTCAACAGAATATTTATGACAAGGCACTCGCCTTCAGAAATGAAAATATCCGTGAAGCAAACAGTTGGGAAGATTTTGTACAATTGCTTGATGAAAAAGGTGGATTCATCTCTGCACATTGGGATGGGACAGGTGAAACAGAAGAAAAAATAAAAGAACAGTCAAAGGCCACGATAAGATGTATTCCAATGAATAATAAAAAGGAAATGGGCGCATGCATTCTCACCGGCAAGCCGAGTGAACAGCGTGTTTTGTTTGCTAGAGCGTATTAATTTAGTTTGATGATAATGCTGCAGTTCACGAAAAGGGCTTGGCGAAGGTGGGGAAAGAATTCCGTCAAGCTAGAACAAAAGCAAAATGGAAGTACAAATGTTGATTGTACTTCCGTCCGCCGTTGGGCATTGGTTTTTATTTTCTGACCTGTTGTGGTTTAAAATTTATTATCCAATTGATTACGAAACCATTATTGTTTAATTTGTTGTGATACCTCATAATTAGGGCCATACAAAGAAGGTACTTTGTTTCCTGTGGCTCTCAAATGTGAAATAAGTTCTCCACGATGATGATACAAGTGATTGTATAAAAAACCTCTAATAACCTGAATTTTAGGCATTGGTCCAAGAAATGTTTGTCCACCTGCACCCATAGACCAAGAGTTCATATATTGCGTTTCATCAGATTTTTCAATTGCTTTTTGAGCAGCATTTATATTGGCTTCAAATTTTTCAACAATACTTGAAGTTTTGCTAATGTCGCCTTTGTCATACTTGTAGTTGTCCAAATTCAAATAGTCGCTATTAAAAGTTTGGTCGTACCAATTGTACAATTCTACAATGTGTGATGCCAATTCTCCAACAGACCAAAGATGGGGTTGTGGACGATATTCCAAAGCACTGTCTGGAATCATAACTAAAACTTTTCTTGTATTTTCGGCTTCGTGTTGAAATTCGCCGAGGAATGCTTGTTTTATCATTTTCTTTTTTTAAAATTGTTTTATATATTTTTGTTCTGCAAATATTCAATATTATAATTAAATAATCAAGTAGGACAATAAAGCAAAGTAGGTATGAAAAACAATACTAATGTTGATAATCACGAAATTGAACCTAAAAAAAAATTTATTTTTGATGAAAATACTTGCCCTGTAACTGCTGCAATGAAAGTTTTGGGGGGCAAATGGAAGCCTATTCTTATCAATGCAATCTACTTTACGGCTCCATCACGGTTTGGCGAATTGAAACGTAGTGTAACAGGCATCACGCAATCTATGCTCACACAACAGCTAAGAGAATTAGAAGATGATGGTATTATTAGCAGAAAAATTTATGCCGAGATTCCACCAAAGGTAGAATACACTTTAACTGGCTTTGGGCTCACATTGTCACCTGTGATACAAACATTGGCTGAATGGGGAAAAGAATATAAATTGAATAAACAAAAAGTGCGGAGCAAATAGAAAATTTCCTGGTTAAGGTTTTTGGTTTTATAAGCAGTGTCGTTATTTCTATTATGTTAGTTTACTTGTTATTATTTTTACTGCAGTCTCCTGTTGAATTCTTTTGTATTTGTAATCTTGGGATATTGCTGTTTGCCCTCGTAATTTTAGAATTTTGCGATCAAGGAGATGCTATGCTTTCGCTTATTGAAAATTGGCATTTATTTCCGCGACTTCGCCCCAAGTTATTCGTTAAATAAAAAGTAACATATAAAACGGCGTTGATGTTTTTCAGTCACCAATAACAAATCACTAAATTGTTTTTTTATGGAACAATTCCAGCAGGATCAATTGTCGGACTTAAAACTGCAGGTTGACAGCGAGGTACGGCAACATCTGAATTCCTCTGCCAAATGGAGCAAATTCATTTCAATAACAGTTTTTATTTTTTGCGGCCTTGTGCTGCTCATTGCAGTGGGAGGAAGTACTGCCATCATTGCCGCAATGGAAAAGATGTCGGGCCGAAACCTTGGCTTCATTACGTCCAATTACCTTTGGGTCATCATCGGCACAATGGTATTTGCTTTGGCAGTATTTGTTTTCATCTATTACTTTTTATTCAATTTTGCTGCAAAAATAAGATCAGCCTTAATGAGCGAAGATGTTGATGTTTTAAACAGGGGATTGGGTTCACTGAAATCTTATTTCATTATAACAACTGTCTTTTCCATTTTAATGCTACTCATCAACATTTACAACCTGTTCAAATAAAAGCCCGCAATATTCATGGAAGATAATCAGCAAAATAGCCTGTTTGAACTTGAGTTCAACGATGAAGGCAAGGCAAATCTCTCTTCAATTGCGCAATGGGGTTATGTCAATGCCGTGGTCGGTTTTATCTCAGCCGGACTAACATTGGTAAGCGCATTTGCGAGTGGTGCCCGGAATAGCGAAACGGGAGGGAATATACTCACCGTTTTTGTAAGTATATCGATTTCGTTATTGTTAAATATAACCCTGGTCAATGCTGCCGTTAATTTGAAAAAAGGAGTCAATGATTCCGACCAGGGTTACTTCAATCTTGGAATGTTGAAACTAGCATCTTATTTCAAAATACTTGGGATTTTACTGATCATTGTATTAGTGATTGTTTTCCTCGCCATGTTGATTTTGTTATTGGCAAGTCCTGGTGCAACCAGCGGCATTAAATAACAAGGATAGCCTGGTTATTCTTTTGTAGCCAGGTAATTATAATCTTCCAGTAGTTTTTCTAAAAATTCATTGGGCAGGAGGCTTGATTTAATGTCAAGTACCTGTTTTACTTTAGCTTCCACCCGGTAACTCATATCATCATTGTTTCTTTTCCTTGATTGAGTGATAACTGTTTTGATCGTATTAATATCGCTGTCGCTTAGCCGCATAACCTGCGGAAACATTACCTGGTAATTTTGATTCTTTACATCCATAAAAACAGTATCAGCTACGCTCAATGATGTTTTAGTATCTACCACTACAGTGCCCGCAGCGTAGTCGCCAAGGCGCTGGCTTCTTTTTGAAGCAGAAATAAAGATCACTACGGCAATCCCCATAAACCCGGTACTGAAAATGTACAACAATAACGGCCTGTCATTAAAAAGTATGAACTGGAAAAAAAATGGCCACTCAAAAAACTTTGTGATCCAGCGCATAATATATTGACCGAGTGTAGGCTCACCGCCATCAAGGCTGATGACGCGGATGGACATAATTTTTTTTCCAATAGTTTGCCCGTTCAGCCATAATTCAAAAAGCAGCGAATACAGCAACATTGGTAAAGAGATCATAGCCAGGTAAATGCCCAAATTGTCTTCACGGTTGAAAGACAGTCCCCTGT
>JBDSBG010000215.1:0-21507 GCA_039921685.1 Ferruginibacter sp. | reverse complement strand
GCGATAAGATCACCGCTAAGGAAACGATGATAAAAGCTGGGGTACCTGTGGTTCCGGGCAGCAAGGATTTGCTCACGGGTGTAGACCATGCAAAAACGCTGGCTGCCGAAGTTGGCTACCCTGTCATCTTAAAAGCCACTGCCGGTGGGGGTGGTAAAGGTATGCGGGTAGTATGGGAAGAATCTGAAATTGAAAAAGCCTTCGATACTGCAAAAGCAGAAGCGGCAGCCTCATTCAAGAACGATGGCATCTACATGGAAAAATTTGTAGAAGAACCCCGTCATATCGAAATACAAATTGCAGGCGACCAATACGGAAATGTATGTCACCTGAGTGAAAGAGATTGTTCCATTCAGCGCCGTCATCAGAAATTGGTAGAGGAGTCGCCATCGCCGTTCATGACACCCGAATTAAGGGAGAAAATGGGAGAAGCGGCCATCAAAGCTGCCCAGGCGATCAATTATGAAAGTGTTGGTACTATAGAGTTCCTCGTTGATAAGCACCGCGACTTTTATTTCATGGAAATGAATACCCGGATCCAGGTTGAACATTGCGTAACTGAAGAGGTGATCAACTACGATCTTATCAAAGAACAGATAAAAATTGCCATGGGTGAAAAGATTGTTGGCAAAGCATACTATCCACAGATGCATGCAATAGAATGCCGTATCAATGCGGAAGATCCTTACAACGATTTCAGGCCATCACCAGGAAGGATCACTGTGTTGCATCAGCCGGGTGGACATGGCGTTCGGGTCGACAGCCACGCTTATGCAGGTTATATAATTCCTCCGTACTATGATAGCATGATCGGAAAATTAATTTCGGTTGCCCAAACCCGTGAGGAAGCCATTAATACCATGAGCAGGGCTCTAAGTGAATACGTGATTGAAGGCATTAAAACAACCATTCCATTCCACCTGCAATTGATGAAAGACGAAAATTTCAGGTCGGGGAATTTTACAACTAAATTTTTGGAGACTTTCAAAATGCAGTAAAGCAAGCTATGAGCTGTTAGCTTTTAGCCCTGAGCTTTGATAATTCATTTATTTGTAAAGTTCTTTTTGTTAACCAGCATTGGTAAGTAAATCAACATCGTTGTGTCACTCACTTGTACCACATACCTTTTTTCATCAAATATTATAAAGCCTCTTATAAATAAGAGGCTTTGCATTTTCACCACTCACCATTTACCATTCACTTATTGACCTATTCACCATCAATGCCTCTTGCCACCGACATACTCCTTAAGGCCTACCGTTTAATGTGCACTGCCAAAGCAATGGCAGAAACATACGAAGCCAACCGGGCCATCTGCAAATATGTTCACAGTACTTCCCGCGGTCATGAAGCCATACAGCTTGCAACAGCATTCCAGTTATTGCCCTGTGATTATGTAAGCCCCTATTACAGGGATGAGAGCATCATGCTTGGTTTGGGGTTCGCTCCTTACCAGCTCATGTTACAGCTATTGGCAAAAGGGGAAGATATTTTTACAGGAGGAAGAGAATATTACAATCATCCTAATTATAAAGGAACAGACAAACCCAATATCATTCACCAGAGCAGCGCCACAGGAATGCAGGCGATTCCTACTACCGGTATCGCACAGGGGATAAAATATCTTGAAGCCATTAGCTCCCCTCTCTGCAGGAGGGGGGCTGGGGGTGAGGCGCCGATTGTCATCTGCTCTCTCGGCGACGCTTCAGTTACAGAGGGAGAAGTAAGCGAAGCGTTTCAGTTCGCAGCATTGCAACAGTTGCCCATCATCTTTTTGGTACAGGATAATAACTGGGGCATCAGTGTTACTGCGTCAGAGGCCAGGACATCAAATGCGTATGAATTTATAGAAGGTTTTAAAGGTATCAATAGAGTAAGCATCGATGGCAGCGATTTTGAAACAAGTTTTATTACCATGCAAAATGTTGTAAATGAAGTAAGGCATACAAGAAAGCCTTACCTCGTACATGCAACAGTGCCACTGCTCGGGCATCATACAAGTGGTGTAAGAAAAGATTTTTATCGTGACGATGATGAACTCGAAAAAGAATACAAAAATGATCCCGGCCCTAAGTTAAGAAAGCATTTATTGCAGCTCGCCGTTGATGAAGCCATGCTAAGCAATATTGAAAATGAAACTGCCGCATTGGTGAAAAAAGATTTTGATGCAGCCGTTTCTTCACCCGAACCGGATCCCGCTACCGTAAGCAGCCATGTTTTTGCTCCAACAAATATTACAGTAGAAAGCGGTGAAAGATCACCTGCCAACAAGGAAAAAGTTTTGATGGTTGATGCGGCCTTATTTGCAATACGTGAAATAATGGAGGCATATCCCGAAGCAGTATTATATGGACAAGACGTAGGGCGTAGGCTGGGCGGTGTTTTCCGCGAAGCTGCAACACTGGCAGAACAATTTGGCGATCACCGTGTTTTTAATACTGCCATACAGGAAGCTTATATTATCGGTTCTACGGTAGGCATGAGTGCAGTAGGAGTAAAGCCAATTGTAGAAGTACAATTTGCAGACTACATATACCCGGGCCTCAATCAACTGGTAACCGAAATTTCGAAAAGCTGTTATTTAACTTGCGGAAAATTTCCAATTCAAACACTCATACGGGTACCAATAGGTGCATACGGAGGTGGCGGGCCCTATCATAGCGGCAGCATTGAAAGTACTTTACTTACCATTAAGGGAATAAAAATAGTTTACCCATCCAATGCGGCTGATATGAAAGGTTTATTAAAAGCCGCCTTCCTTGATCCCAACCCGGTAGTGATGCTTGAACATAAAGGACTTTATTGGAGTAAGGTTCCGGGAACCGAGGAAGCAAAGACCATCGAGCCAGCTGCCGATTATATTATACCCCTTGGAAAAGGCAGCGTGGTATTACAGGCAAATGATGAAAAAGTACTGAATGGTGAAACCTGTTGTATCATTACTTATGGTATGGGCGTGTATTGGTCAAAGGCCGCTGCAAAAAATTTTCCTGGAATGATTGAGATTATTGACCTGCGTACCCTTTTTCCATTGGACGAAACCTTGATATTTGATACAGTAAAAAGGCATGGGAAATGTTTGATAGTAACCGAAGAACAACAGAATAATTCATTTGCTGAAGCACTTGCGGGAAGAATATCAAATACTTGCTTCAGGTATTTAGATGCAGCCGTCGAGGTACTTGGTGCACTTAATTTACCGGCTGTACCTATGAATATGATATTGGAAAAAGCTATGTTACCCAATGAAGAAAAAGTAAAAGAAATACTGGGTAAAATATTTTCTTCTTAATTTTACGGAAACACCTTATCCCTTCCCTTTCAGTCAAAGCTATTTTTGAAATTAACAATACCGGGCATCTTCAAAAAGTTTCCCCTTCTTTCCAATAAAAGGAGAAACAGTGAAGTCCTATAATCTTAAAAAATATGGCAAAAGATCATCCAGGTGAAAAATGGAAGCTGATAAAATTTGGTATTGACTCCACCAATATTTTCAGGATGGAAGTTTCCAATTTAGGTCGTGTACGCTCTTTCAATCAAATTTCGGATGGTAATATTTTGAAAGGGTCAACCATCAATGGCTATCGCATTATCCGGCTTAAATTCTTCATACACCGTGAGGCTAAAAAGCAAAAAGAATTTGACAATTGGAAATTACAGATCTTAAAAGCTGCAAGGCAACTAAGATCAGCAATTGAGAATAAAGAAAATAAAAAGATCATAGCAGGATTGTCTTCACGTTTGGATGAACTAAAGAAAACATTTTCTGCTAAAATCAAGATTGATGAGAAAAGCAGGACGATACATTATCACTCACTGATACACCGGCTTGTTGCCAGCTACTTTTTACCAAAGCCTACAAAGGGCAAGTTGGTCGTTGCACACCTGGATTACAATAAATTAAACAATAAGGTTAATAACCTAAAGTGGATGACGCTTGAAGAAAATTATGAACATCAAAAGAAGAGCCCTCATGTGATCGCACAAAAGAAATTACGAGCCAATAATCTTTCTCCAAATTCTACAACGAAACTTTCAGTCGCAAAAGTGATGCAATTAAAAAAATTACTCAAGCAGGAAACTAAAACCATCCGCCAACTTGCAAAACAATTCAAGGTGACAGATACTCAAATCATCAGGATAAAAAAAGGAGAAAACTGGGGGACGGTGAAGGCAGCTACTTAATCCAGGGCTGGTTCCACTTTTGAAATGAATTTCCGATATGAAATGCACATTATTCCATGAATTAATTGGCTGATTTCAACGTTGAGTATGGAATGTTGAGCATTGGATATTAAATATTCAAATCAAAGAAGTTCACTAATACAACAGCCTTTACGACATTTTTCCATCCTTCATATGCAGTATCCTATCGCTCATGGCTGCCAGCTCTTCATTGTGCGTTACAATTAAAAAAGTTTGCTGGTATTTGGTCCGGAGATCTATAAAAAGTTGGTGCAGCTCTCTTGCATTTCCAGAGTCGAGGTTACCGGTTGGTTCATCTGCCATAATGATAGATGGGTTATTGATCAACGCCCTTGCCACAGCAACCCTTTGTTGTTCGCCTCCTGATAACTGGTTTGGTTTATTTTCCAGCCTTTCCTTAAGGCCAAGTATGGTCAATAATTCCCTGGCCCGCGTTTCTGTTTCCTTTCTTTTATTTCCCGCAATCCATCCAGGAATGCAGACATTTTCAATGGCTGTGAATTCAGGTAATAAATGGTGAAACTGGAAGATAAATCCAATGTTTTTGTTTCTAAATTTTGCCAGTGCCTTCCCGGAGAGTCTATCTGTTCGTTCATTATTAAGCATTACTTCTCCCTTATCGGGCTTATCTAACGTACCCAAAATATGCAGGAAAGTGCTTTTACCTGCTCCCGATGAACCAACTATACTTACAATTTCGCCTTTATTTATATTGATGTCCACCCCTTTCAATACATGAAGGGGGCCATAATTCTTTTCGATATTCCTTGCCGTTAACATGTGCCGAAAATAACTAATTATTGCCAGCATTGGAGTAGCTGCATTTCGGCAATGATTCAAGAACTAAATTTTTTAATTAATACAACATTAAATGCCATTTAATCGTCTTTTAACAAACAATTGAAACATTGTTCAAAAAACACTTTTGGTTATTACGTAGTAACTTATACATTTGCAAAAAAATAAACCCCTTTTCAGACGATGTTTTGGACACTAGAATTAGCCTCTCACCTGGAAGATGCTCCATGGCCGGCAACAAAAGATGAACTAATTGATTATAGCATACGCAGCGGCGCACCTATTGAAGTAATCGAAAATCTCCAGGAACTGGAAGATGAGGGAGAGATATATGAAGGATTAGATGATATCTGGCCTGACTATCCAAGCCAGGAAGATTTCTTTTTTAATGAAGACGAATATTGAGTGCAGGTTCAGGATACAAGCCCGTCGCTGTATTGAATTATATAAAAAAGCCGTTCAAGAAATTGGACGGTTTTTAATTTATCACAATGCGGTAAATAATGTTTAATTGCAGATCAGACCTACTGCAAATTATACCAGCGCTGTGATCGGTTAAAATACGGTTGAATAAATAAATTACTTCAGAATCTCGTTTTTTCAGGGATTGCTACACTTCGTTATTTCTACGTTAAAACCATTTACAACTTTTAAGCGTACATGCTCTGGTCAGGGTTGCAACCAATATCACCATTCGTAAATCAACTAAAAGAAATTAGTATGAAACAATTACCTACTTTCACCAAAGTAGCAGCTATAGCTTTGCTCATTGGTCTGAACTCTTGCAAAAAAGAACTCATTGAAAATCCAGCTAACCCTGGCGAAGCCACTACCGCAATTACTGATGAATCGGGGCGGCTCGGGTTCACAAACTTTAATCGTAACTTGACTTTTTATGCGCTAACCACGGATAATAAATTAGACAACTATTCCACCCTATTCCCGAAGCGTTTACTTGGCACAGCTACAATAAGCGGCCTGCAAGCTGAAGAAAGTATTTTGGCTGTTGACTTCAGGCCTTCCACCGGCCAGTTATATGGATTGGGAAGTTCAAGCAGGATATATGTTATTAATCCCTCAACAGGAGTTGCGAGAGCAATAGGTGCCGGGCCATTTACCCCATCCTTGGTAGGAGATGTTGCTGGATTTGATTTTAATCCAACAGTAGATCGTATCAGGATCGTAACAAGCAGTGGACAAAACCTGAGGGCCAATCCTGAAACTGGAACTATCGCATTTGTTGACGGACCTATTAATGGACAACCTGGCGCAATCGTGGCAGGCGCTGCTTATACAAACAACATGGCTGGAGCTACAACAACTACTTTGTATGGTATTGACAGGGAATCAGATAACTTATACATCCAGAATCCTCCCAACAATGGTACATTGGTATTGGTTGGCCCATTGGGATCAAATGTTGATGACGGTGGATTTGATATTGCCAACACAGGTGATGCGTTCGCAATGCTAAGCATTGGCGGGGTTTCAAACCTGGCCTCTATGGACCTGACTACCGGACAGGCAAACATTATTACTAATTACCCAACCTTATACCGCGGTTTCGCTATTGGCACAAAACCTGTTGCTTACATGGTAGATGGCGGTAATAATCTTATGATATTCAATCCGCAGTTATACTATACTGCAGCAAATTTAAATACCATTATTACAAAGCCAATTACCGGCTTAGCTGTGGGGGATACTATTGCGGGAATAGATTTCCGTCCGCTCAACGGTCAGCTGTATGCGCTGGGAAGAAACAGCAATGTATATACGATCAACACAGCTTCAGGTGCAGCAACTTTAGTAAGTGCACTAAGCGTTCCATTATCTGGCAGCAGGTTTGGATTTGATTTCAATCCTTTTGTTGACAGGATCAGAATAGTAAGTAACAGTGGCCAGAATCTCCGCTATAATCCAAATGATTTTACGGTAACTGTTGACCTAAGCCTTAATCCTGCCACAGCCTCTATCGCAGCCGCAGCATACAGCAATAACTTTGCGGGAACTGCATCCACTACTTTGTATGGTATTGATTCCACGGGTGTTTTGGTGCAAATAAATCCGCCCAATAATGGCACTGTAGTTCCTGTGGGTAGTCTAGGAGTCTATGGCAACACAGTTGCATCTTTCAATGGATTTGATATTGGCGGAACAAGCGGGATTGCTTACACGCTGTTCAGGTCTACTAATAACCGCAGCCGCCTTTACGAAGTCAACCTGTCAACGGGCGTTGCTACTGGCCGTGCAATCGTAGGCACGTCACAGGTGAATGGCCTTGCGATTGGATTAGGATTTTAATAATGTAAGGCACAAACTATATTAAAGTGAAAGAGTCATTCGTAATGGATGGCTCTTTTGCTTTGATCATAAGCAGGAATTCCTTCGGGAGGCCAGGAAGTACTGTTTTGTTCTGGCTTTTTTAAACCGTTACCCTTGCTGTTTTCAGCAGTTCAAGGGCATCATATATCGTCCCTACGGGACTTGAGATTCTGTTTGCTTTGTTGTATAACAATATGATGTCCCTACGGGACTTGAGTGGGTTGTTTTAATCTGTTAACTATAGAATATCCCTACGGGACTAAAGATTCAATTGCATTGATGTATCAGACTCTGAGGTTTTTAAACTGCTTTAGTTTCCTTTTTTAGAAATTCGAAGCACAGATATCGCGTCCCTACGGGACTTGAGTGGGTTGTTTTAATCTGTTAACTATATAATGTCCCTACGGGACTAAAGATTCAATTGCATTGTTGTATCAGACTCTGAAGTTTTTAAACTGCTTTGGTTTTATTTTTTAGAAATTAGAGCACAGATATCCCGTCGCTACGGACTTGAGAGTGGGTTATTTTAATCTGTCAACTATATAATGTCTCTACGGGACTAAAGATTCAATTGCATGGATGTATAAGACTCTGAACTTTTTAAACTGCTTTGGTTTCCTTTTTAGAAATTTGAGCACAGATATCCCTTCCTACGGGACTTGAGAGTGGGATGTTGTAATTTGTTAACTATATAATATCCCTACGGTCGTAAAGATTCAGTTGTACCCAATCATATATTAGATGGAATAGCGACCGTCAAATAAGTGCTGTTCAATTTTACAGTAAAAAAAAAGAAGGTTGTGCCAACTGATTAAACTTTTGAAAAATTTCCAACCTCTCAAATCACTCAACGCTTTTATTTCTCCATCTGCTCTATCACTGCCTGAGTTACCCCGGTAAATGAAAATCCCCCATCGTGAAACAAATTCTGCATAGTAACCATTCTCGACATATCGCTAAACATCATTACACAAAAGTTGGCGCAATCCTCTGCAGTTGCATTGCCAAGCGGGCTCATTTTTTCTGCGTAGCTGATAAACCCGTCGAACCCTTTCACACCACTGCCCGCCGTAGTTCGTGTAGGCGATTGCGATACTGTATTTATTCTCACGTGTTTTTTCACACCATAATGATAGCCGAAGCTTCTGGCAACACTTTCCAGTAAAGATTTTGCATCTGCCATTTCATTGTAATCAGGAAAAACGCGTTGGGCAGCAATATAAGTAAGGGCAATCACACTGCCCCATTCATTCAATGCATCTTTCTTCATACAGGCTGCCAGTACACGATGCAGGCTCATTGAAGATATCTCAAGCGTTTTAATATTGTTCGGGTAGTCGATCTCGGTATAATGTTTTCCTTTACGCACATTTACACTCATACCAATTGAATGAAGAATAAAATCAAACCCACCGCCAAAATGTTCCATTGATTTTGTAATCAGGTTATCTACATCTTCTGCGTTGCTCACATCACAGGGAATAACAGGTGCATCTACCTTTTCTGCAAGCTTATTTATTTCTCCCATTCTCAAAGCCACAGGGGCATTACTAAGAATAATATCGGCGCCCTCCTCTTTACATTTGATCGCTGTTATCCAGGCAATTGATTTTTCGTCAAGGGCACCAAAAACAATTCCTTTTTTTCCTTTAAGTAAGTTGAATGGCATAAGTTGGTAGTTGGTTGATGAATAATTTCGGTAAAAATAAGATAGATACTTGATACGGGATAAAAATGATATGGGATAAAAACGATACGGGATAAGCATCCCGAAACCGTATCCCGCATCTCGATCTAATTCCCCACCATCTCCCTTGCATTCTCCAATGCTGCGGCGGTAGGCTTTTCCCCGCTCAGCATTTTTGCAATGGTTGTGATGCGTTCATCATTATTTAATAAACGAATGGACGTAATTATTTTATCTGCTTTAATTTCCTTGAAAACAAAATAGTGGGCGGTTGCCCTTGCGGCTATCTGGGGCTGGTGGGTGATCGCAATCAATTGGTGGGCAGATGAAAGGTCTTTCATAATAATTCCAACCTGTTTGGCAGCTTCCCCACTGATACCTGTATCGATCTCATCAAAGATCAATGTAGGAAGTTCGAGTTTTTGGGCAACCAGGGATTTGATACTTAACATCAACCGGCTCAATTCGCCACCACTGGCAACCTTACTTACAGGTTCAAACCGTTTACTTTTATTTGCGTCAAACAAGAATTCTATTTCATCAACTCCGTTTGCAGATAAAGCGGCATCCTGTAATTCTACTTTTAATTGCGCATTCGGCATTCCTACCTGCACCAATAATTTATTTACCTTATCAGCAAATGGCTTTAATTGCGAATGCCTGTTCGTGGAAATGAACTGTGCTGTTTGGATACAATCAGCACGTAGTTTTTTTGTTTCAGCTTCCAGTTTTTCTATTGATGATGATATATTGAAAACAGCATCCAGTTTTTGTTGAAGATCTTGCTGTATGCGAATTAGGTCTGCAGTATTATTTACTGAATGTTTCTTTAATAGTTTATATCCAATCGATAAACGCTCATTAATATCCTCAATTCTTTCCTGGTCAAAACTTACCGAATCATCTATGCTTTCCAATTCATCTGCCACATCCTGGATCTCTATTACAGCACTCTGAATACGTTTGGAAAGAGCATCGATATCGGGATGATATTCATCCAGCAACTTCATTTTGTTATGCAATGATTTCAATTGCTGCACTATTGGCGTATCGCTGTCTTTTAACTCAAAATAAAAAGCACTGAGTTGTTGCTTCACATTCTCGGCATTGCTCAACAATTTTAATTCAGCGTCTAAGTTTTCAAGCTCATTTTCTTTTAAAGAAAGTTCTTCCATTTCATCAAACAGGAATCGATTGTAGTCTAATTCCTTGTTTGCATTATTTTGCTGAAGCTGTAAAATCTCCAGTTCCTTTTTTGTTTTTGTATATTTTTCAAATTGTTCTTTTAATTGCAGGATCAATGTCCCATTGCCGGCGAATGCATCCAAAACATCTCTCTGAAAATTTTCTGTACTCAATTCCAGCGTATCAAACTGCTGGTGGAGATCAACCAATAAAATAGCCAGTGCTTTTAATTGGGAAAGATTCACCGGCGTATCATTAATAAAACTTCTTGACTTTCCATTCGCTGCAATCTCCCTTCGGATCAATATCTCGTTTTCATGATCAAGATCATTGGCAGAAAAAAAATCATTTACTTCTTTGTTCTTCTTTATCGTAAACCATCCTTCAACCACGCATTTCCTATCCTGTTGTTGCAATACGCTGCTATCTGCTCTTTGTCCAAGAATTAAATTCAAAGCGCCCATCAAAATACTTTTTCCGGCACCTGTTTCACCAGTAATAATATTGAGGCTGTCGGCAAAACTGATCTGCAAATCATCTATGATCGCGTAATTCTGTATGTGTAATTTTGAAAGCATAATTAAATGTAAAATACTAAATGCAAAATGCAAAAATGTAAAACCCGGAGTAAATTTTATTTAGTAGCGAATGTCAGGGGTGATGGTTAAATATGAATGGGTGAATAGTAACCTAAAACTGTATATGAATGAATTCTTTCACAACCTCCAAAAGGCTTCGCAGATTTACCATTCACCATTCACAATTCACCATTCACTATTCACCCTCCCCAGAACAACCCACAAAAAAAGCCCATTCATAAAGAACGGGCTTTTCAAAATAATTAACCAGTTTATTTCACTTCAATCGAATCATTCAGATCTGCGTCAACCAGGATACGCCCACAGTTTTCACATACCATTACTTTTTTACGAAGTTTGATCTCACTTTGTTTTTGTGGAGGAATTGCATGGAAGCAACCACCGCAGCTATCTCTTTCTACAGGCACAACTGCTAGCCCGTTGCGGTAATTTTTGCGTATCCGGTCGTAGCTCGTCAACAATCTTTCATCAACATGGCTTCTTGCACCAGCAGCATCCTTGTTATAATGCTTTTCCTCTTTCTCTGTTTCGCTAATGATCTTTTCCAGTTCAGATTTCTTAGCATTAAGATTTGTTTCCTTTGTTGCAACTGCTTTTTTTGCAATTTCAAGTGCTCTTGCTTTTTCCCCTATCTCTTCCGTTGCGTCTTTAATGTGTTTTTCGCAAAGCTTTTCTTCAAGCTGTTGCATTTCTATCTCCTTATTGATGGCTTCAAACTCACGGTTGTTCTTAACGTTGTCGCTTTGCTTCTCATACTTTGCGATCAAGGCTTTCGCCTCTGTAATCCCATCTTTCTTTTGCTGAATAAATTCCTGGATACCATTTATTTCCTCTTCAACCCGTGTTTGCCTAGCATGAAGCCCTTCAATCTCGTCTTCAAGATCTTTTACTTCCATCGGTAATTCCCCTTTCAGGATCTGAACCTCATCCAGTTTGCAATCAATTTTTTGAAGGCGAACCAGGGAAGACAATTTTTCTTCTACTGAAAACTCTTTTACTGCGGCCATATGTTATTGTTTAAATTTTTTATTTTACCAGTGAGTGTCTTCCCTACGTGCTTATCTTAATTCACTTATTCACAATTTCAATCATTCTACCATAAAATACTGAACTGGATTGGTATTTACACCCGTTTTTAGGACGGCAAAGTTAAGGAATTTTTCACTCAAAATATCAAACAACAGGTCGATTGTGAACTGTTCGCTTTCATAGTGCCCAATATCTGCGAGTAAAAAGCTGCCATCGGCATCAAAAAACTCGTGGTATTTAATGTCGGCACTCACGTAAACATCCGCCCCGGCTGACTTTGCCGCTGCCGTAAGAAAACTTCCTGCTCCACCACACAGGGCCACTTTTTTTACCATCCGACCGGTAAAAGCTGTGTGACGTATTACAGAAAGCCCGAATACCTGTTTCAATAGCATTAAAAAAGCAGTTTCTGACAGCGGTTTTTCCAGTTCACCCACCATACCACTGCCGGTTTGGGAGAAATTATTTGAAAGATTGTAAAGATCATAGGCCACTTCTTCATAAGGATGATTTGCCATCATCGCTTTTAAAACGGGTTGCTGAAGCCACCTGGGAAAGATGACTTCTACTTTTACCTCATTTTCCGAATGCCTTTCACCAATCTTCCCAAGGTACGGCCGGGCTTTTTCATTGGCTTTATAAGTGCCCTTGCCTTCAGAGCCAAAACTGCATTCACTATAATTACCAATACTGCCGGCGCCAGCTTCAAATAAAGCATTCAATAATTTTTCTTTATTATTTTCAGGAACAAATACTGCCAGTTTCTGAAGCTGGTTTTCTTTAGGTAAAAGAATTGTTCTATTGATAATCCCAAGCTTGTCCGCAATCTTTCCATTCACGCCATTCATTACATTATCAAGATTGGTGTGGATGGCATAAATAGCAATATCGTTTTTAATGGCAGTGATGATAGTCTTTTCAACATAATTTTTTCCATTGATCTTTTTCAACCCACGAAATACAATTGGATGATGCGCAATAACGAGATTGCACTTTTTTTCGATGGCTTCTTTTATCACATCTTCAGTGGCATCCAAAGAGATCATAGCGCCGGTACATTCCCATAGTTTATCTCCGCTGATCAGGCCGGCATTGTCATAATCCTCCTGCAACGAAAGCGGCGCAATCTTCTCCAGGACATCAATAATGGTTGAAATTGTCATAGTTAAAAATATAGAATTTTAATGTGGTTGAAACATGCATATTGAGAAATGATTATTTTCACGAGATCCGTAGTTCAAAAAAAAGGATTTTAATAAGATTATTCATTTCTGAAAAGATTTAAAAATGCCGGGTTCAAAAGAGATATACGATCAATATAAAGAATCCCTTCAAAAAATAGCAGATGTAAAATACGCTTCTGCTGTTTTGCAATGGGACCAGGAAACCTATCTTCCGCCCAAAGGAAATGATTTTCGTGGAAGGCAAATTGCAACACTCAATGAAATAGCTCACCATCAATTCACAGATGAAAAATTTGCTGCAATTCTAAATGAACTCATGAGTAAAAGCGATCTTACTAAGCATCAAAGGCGCAACGTTGAGCTCAGCCTTTATGACTATAACAGGAATAAAAAGCTGCCCCCGAATTTCGTGAGAAAAATGAGCGAGGTTGTAAACAAAAGCTTTCATGCATGGATCCAGGCAAGAAAAAATAATTCTTTTGTTACATTTCAACCACCACTTGATGAACTTATTCAACTTAAAAAGCAGGAAGCAGATCTGCTCGGCTATGAGGAACATCCCTACAACGCCCTGATGAATGATTATGACAAGGGCTTAACAGTGGCAATCACAGATAAATTGTTCAGTTCTCTTCGTCCACAACTTACCTCCCTGCTTGATCACATTAAAGATCAGCCACAGGTTGACAATTCCTTTTTATCCCAGCATTTTGATAAAGACAACCAATGGAAATTTGGAATGGATATCCTAAAAAATATGCATTTTGATTTTGAAGCCGGCAGGCAGGATATCAGCGAACATCCTTTTACAACCAGTTTCAGCAGCATGGATGTGCGAGTAACTACAAGGATCGATGAAAATGATTTTGGCAATATGACCTGGAGCTGCATTCATGAAGGCGGGCATGCATTATATGAACAAGGATTGCCTGCTGATGAATACGGCCTTCCCCTGGGAGAATATTGCAGCCTTAGTATTCATGAAAGCCAAAGCCGGCTTTGGGAGAATTGCATTGGAAGAAGCCTGCCCTATTGGGAACATAATTTTGATTTACTCAGAACTTATTTTCCACAACAATTGAAGGATCTGACAACTGCACAATTTTACAAAGGCATCAATAAGGTTGTACCCTCTCTCATTCGTACAGAAGCAGATGAACTCACTTACCATTTTCACATAATGATTCGCTATGAAATAGAAAAGCTATTAATAGAAGGCACACTGCAGTCAAAGGATATCCCTGCAGCATGGAACGAATCATACGCAAAATATTTAGGCGTAAAGGTGCCTGATGATAGACAGGGTTGCCTGCAGGATGTACACTGGAGCCATGGCAGCTTTGGTTATTTTGCGACCTATAGCATTGGGAGCCTGTACGCTGCTCAGTTATATGCTGCCATTTTAAAAGAAAACCCTTCCCTGCCCGCTGATATTGCAAATGGGCAAACGAATCGGATTTTACAATGGTTGCAACAACATATTTATGGTTTAGGCCGTTATTATACGTCAGAGGAGTTGTGTAAAAAGGCAACCGGTGAAACCTTGAACAGCCAATATTTTATTGATTATGTTACAAAAAAATATTCCGATATTTATAAAAAAATACTACCATAACATGCCTGCCCTATTTTACAAAACAAGATTTTTAATAGCTGTTCTATTCTCAATTATATTATTGGCATCGGGCTGTAAGAAGACAGCTGAAACACAGTCTGAAAGCCTGGTTCAGCAAATTTTTGAGCAGAATATTTTAAACCGTGATTTCATTGTGAATTATGCGGCCAATATTTCGGGAACCGATACCACAGAAATTACAACGGACTATGATGGCTACGTTTACCGTTTGGAAAAAAATACTACAACCAATAGTAGCACTGAGGGCCCGATGATTGCAAAAGTAAATGGCAGCGTAGTGTGCACAGGCACCTGGAGTTGTACGGAAGAATACGGCAAATTGGGAATCAACCTTACCAACCCGACTATCACCGGATTTGATTTTATAAACCGCGATTGGAAATTTACTGAAAAAGCTTTCCCTATCATGAAACTTGCGCCCTGGGGTGCCGCCTCTCCCAAGATCCTATACATGGAAAGGTTATAATAAATCCTGATCCCGGTACAATATTTTGCTTTATTATATGTTATTGATGTTGTCCTGCCGAAAGGTGGGGCAATTCAATATTCATAAAGCAAAAGCCAATCCCTATGACCCTTACTACATTGGTTAAAACCAGTTGTATGTCAGTATTATTAACGCTATTCAGCTTAATATGCCTGGCCCAGCTACCACACACCAATTTCATTGCTACCCCCACTTCTGGTTGTGCGCCCCTGGTTGTTAACTTCACCGATCTCTCCACAGGAAATCCTACAAGTTGGAAATGGACACTTGGAAACAGTACCACTTCTTTCCTGCAAAATCCTTCAGTAACTTATTTCACACCGGGGACTTACACGGTTAAGCTTGTTATTCAGAATGCAGCAGGAAAAGATTCTCTAACTAAGATTAGTTACATTAGCATTTATGGTAAACCAACAGTTGATTTTTCAGCATCGTCGCAAACGGGCTGCTTTCCATTAACAGTAAACTTTACCGATCTGAGTACAACCCCTGCAGGCATCATTGATAACTGGCAATGGGACTTTGGTGATGGTAACGCAAGTACACAACAAAATCCGTCACATGTCTATACATCAGCAGGTTCTTACAATGTTTCTTTGAGAGTTAGGAATACCAATGGCTGTTACCAAACAATAACCCGAACCCAGTACATAACGGTAGGAAATGCACCTGTTGCAGGCTTCACAAACAGTATTTCAACAAACTGTACGGCACCTGTAAATATTTATTTCCAAAATACTTCAACAGGCTCCGGAACGCTGAGTTATTTCTGGACTTTCGGTGATGGACAAACGTCTGTTGCACAAAATCCTTCACACAGCTTTGGATCTGGAACTTTTATAGTTACATTAATAACCACAAATGGTAATGGTTGCAGGGATACTTTTGTGATCCCGAATCCCATCATCATTGGAAATATGCAGACGTCGTTTACCTCACCGGCAACAGTATGCGCAGGAGAAAGCTTTACGATCAACAACAGTTCCTCTCCGGTTTCAGTAAGCTATTTGTGGGACTTTGGGGATGGAACAAATTCCACTGTAAGAAATCCAACGAAGACTTATACATCAGCGGGAGTATACCTTATCAAGCTTGTAAATAATTTTGGCGTATGCTCAGATTCACTCACAAAAATGATAACAGTGTTGCCTAAACCGGTTACTGATTTCAGTGCTGATATCACTGGTTCATGCCTGGCGCCGCTAACCGTACATTTTACAAACGCAAGTACGGGTGCAAATCTTTTTCAATGGAATTTTGGTGATGGCACTGCTGTTTCTTCTCAGCAAAATCCCACTCATACTTATACATCTGCAGGCACCTACACAGTTACATTGGTAACTACGGGTGCAAATGGTTGTAGAGATTCTCTTGTAAAGCCGCAATATATACATATACAGCCGCCGGTAGCTGGGATCGATAACCTGCCAAAAGAAGGATGTGCACCCTTTTCCTGGACATTCTCTTCTACAAATGCATCAACAGAACCAGTGACGTCCTACCAATGGGATTTTGGTGACGGCACTACTTCAAATCTTGCAACTCCAACGCACGTTTTCAGTGCCGGTAGTTATAATATTCAACTGATCATAACAACAGCAAGTGGCTGTACAGATACAGTAGTTGTTGGCGGAGGAATCAAGGCTGGTGTGAAGCCCCAGGTCCATTTTGATGCAACACCCCGTGATGTATGCGCTGAGACAGCCGTTGTTTTTATCAATCAATCTACAGGAATAAATCTACAAACGGATTACTTATGGGACTTTGGGGATGGCGGAAGTTCGGTCCTGGAAAATCCACAACATACTTACCATGACACAGGTTATTTCTACATACAACTGATAGCAATAAATAACGGTTGTCCCGATACCTTAAGGATTGATAGTTTTATTCATGTGAAACCTCCTATCGCAAACTTCCTTGTAACAGCGAACTGTAATGATCCTTTGAGAAGGACTTTCTCTGATCGTTCAATCGGTGCTGATACCTATAGCTGGAACTTTGGTGATGGCGGCACATCAAACATCCCAAGCCCAACCCATGTATGGGCTGCACCGGGAGTATATCTTGTATCACTTACTGTAACCAATACCTCTACAGGTTGTTCTTATACCAAGACCGTGAATGTGAGGATCATTGATGAACACCCTGACTTTTCTGCAACTGACACCACGGTTTGCCGGAACAGCGCCACAACATTTAACGCCGTCGTTTCCAACCTGGGTTATATTGCCAGTTATGCGTGGACATTTGGTGATGCTTCGTCGGGCACCGGCCATAGTCCTTCCCATACGTACACCACTGCCGGCTGGTACACGGTGCGTTTGATCGTTACCGATATCAATGGCTGTAAAGACACTATTATTAAACCTCAGTATATAAGAGTAAATGGCCCTAAAGCTAATTTTGGATCTGCAGTTCCGGGCACTTGTCTATTAAGTACGGTAGCTTTCGCTGACAGTTCACTGACTGACGGAATAAATCCAATTACTACATGGATATGGAACTACGGCGATGGCCAAATTGATACATTGACTGCCCCGCCATTCCTGCATACATATTCAGCACCGGGCATATACACAATCACACTAACGGTGAAGGATAGTACCGGATGTTCAAACACGCTTGTAAGGCCATACTTGCTTACGGTTTCAAAACCTGTTGCAAATTTCACGACACAGGATACAGCTACCTGCCCCGACAGGGCGGTCCACTTCCTTAGTACATCGACGGGACCAGGCCTGACCTATGCATGGGACTTTGGGGATGGCGGAACCAGTGCCATTGCGAACCCGTTACATAACTATATGTCAAATGGAAACTTCACTGTTAAACTCGTGATAGTTGATCAGTATGGTTGTACGGATTCATTGATACGGACAAACTATATCGCCATCAGGACACCTGATGCAGGTTTTACAGTAAGCGATTCCGTTGGTACGTGTCCACCACTGGTTGTTGATTTTACAAATACATCACAGAATTTTGTTTCAATATTATGGGATTTCGGAGATGGGTCAACTTCAAATTCGCCTACACCTTCACACTTTTACTCGATACCAGGCAGTTATATAGCCACACTAACGGTAACGGGCCAGGGCGGTTGTACTTCGGTAAAAACGCAAACAATAGTTGTAAGAGGACCACAAGGTACGTTCACCTATGGTGGCTTATCCGGCTGTTCTCCGTTGACAGTAAATTTTGTTGCCACAACCAGAGACCGAATTTCTTTTATCTGGGACTTTAATGATGGCAGTACCTTGATCACACCCGATTCCGTGATCTCGCATACCTATACTATCCCTGGGGAATATGTACCAAAAATGATCTTAAGGGATGCAGCAGGTTGTGTAGTTCCTATCAGGGGATTGGATACAATAAGAATACATGGTGTTTTGGCTGACTTCGATTTCAACAGCTTGCCGATCTGTAATACTGGTACTGTTCAGTTCAATAATACAACCGCAGGTAATGACCCTGTTACAAGTTATTCATGGACCTTTGGTGATGGAAATATTTCAAATCTTGAAAACCCATCTAACTTATATACGGCACCTGGGCTTTATTATCCTAAGCTTGTAGTGAACACTTTGGGTGGTTGTACGGATTCCGCGACCAGCCTTACTCCGGTAAAAGTTGTTGCAGGCCCGCAGGCACTGGTCTCGCAAACGGCTAACGCATGTGTACCCTTAACAATAACATTCAATGGTTCTCTTGCAGTAGCGGATACCTCAGTCTTGAGCTGGAGCTGGAATTTTGGCAATGGCAATGCAGCTTTAGTCAACAACCCGTCACCGGAAATATATACAGTCGCTGGTATTTACAATGTAAGTTTACTGGTAACAAATAGCTCCGGTTGTATGGATACTGTGCAAACTACCGTTGAGGCGTATAGCATTCCTGTTGTGAATGCGGGGTCTGATACACTCATTTGCCAGGGCACAGGAAGAATGTTGAATGCAACGGGTGGTTCAACCTATGTATGGTCGCCTTCAGCTGGCTTAAGTTGCACAACCTGTTCTAATCCTGTCGCCAATCCGGGTTCCCGAACTCAATACTTTGTAACAGGTACAACACAACATGGTTGCAGTAACCGGGATTCTGTAGTGGTAGATGTGGTGCGGCCTTTTGCGATGAGCAATAGTTTAGGTGACACCTTGTGTTTCGGAAGCTCAGCTACGTTAACTGCGTCTGGTGCTTACCGATATGAATGGAGCCCTTCAACAGGCCTTAGCAGTACAACTGCTGCAAACGTGGTAGCTACACCGGCGGTAACAACAAACTATCGTGTAATTGGCTTTGATGAAAAACATTGTTTCACAGACACGGCTTTTGTTCCGGTGAAGGTTTATAATATTCCTACCGTGGATGCGGGGCCAGACAGGGAAATTAATGTTGGACAACAAATAAACCTGTTACCGGTTATTTCTTCAGATGTTACAGAAGCATTGTGGTCACCAACAGATCCTGGGTTCAGGGATGTATATCCGTCAATCACGGTGAAGCCGAGAATAACAACAACCTACACAGTCACCGTATATAACCGTGGCGGATGTACGAGCAGTGATGCTGTGACGGTAAGTGTTATTTGCAATGGTGCAAACATTTTCATTCCAAATACATTTTCACCCAATGGGGATGGCTCGAATGACGTTTTCTATCCAAGAGGCTCAGGGGTGTTCAGCATAAAATCTGAAAAGATCTTCACACGTTGGGGCGAAGTAGTTTTCGAAAAGAATAATTTCCAGGCCAATGATGTATCAGCCGCATGGGACGGTACTTTCAAAGGCAAAAAACTTAATCCGGACGTATTTGTATATATCATCGAAGTTCTTTGTGATAATAGCAGCAAGCTTGTTTACAAAGGAAATGTTGCCCTTATAAAATAATTTTTAAAGTAGCTTTTGTTTTATGAATGATACGGGGCTTGCTTTTTTTGCAAGCCCTGTTTTTTAAAACAAAGATGCACTGAAACAACAAAAAGACCGGCATATTTAAACTTAAAAAGTGAGGATTCAATACTAAAGCAGCTCTAAAAACGTTAATAAAACATTGCGGTCCTATCCAAAATCCAAACCGTTACTATGAAAAAAACAATACTGCATTTTTTGTTACTGGTACTAATTGTATCATCACAAAATGCAACATCGCAAGACATTCATTTTTCACAAATATTTGAAACACCGTTATTGCGCAACCCGGCATTAGCAGGCCTTTTCGCAGGCGATGTAAGGATACAGTCGGTGTATCGCAGTCAATGGAACAGCGTTACCGTACCATACCAAACCACCTCTTTAAGCGCAGAATTTAAAAAGCCCGTAGGAAACAGCGATGATTTTATCACACTTGGTGGACAGGTGCTCTATGACAAAGCAGGTACAATATCACTAACTTCAACGCATATACTCCCTACCCTTAATTATCATAAATCTTTGGGTGCTGAAAAAAACACATATCTATCCTTAGGATTCATGGGAGGTTATGTGCAGCGTAGTATAGACAGGAGTAAAATAACAACCAACAGCCAGTATGATGGTACAGGATTTAACCCGGGGCTTTCAGATGGGGAGAAACTTGCAAAATCTTCTTACTCCTATTTAGATGCAACCGTAGGAATGAGTTTGAATGCTCAGATCGGTTCCAATACTAACAATAACCTCTTTGCCGGCCTTGCGTATCATCATTTCAACAAGGCAAAAAAAATAACTTATTATAGTGATGGCACAGATGAAATGACCCCGAAAATAGTTGGCTCTGCAGGTGTAAGAATGAGCATGTCAGATTTTTCATATTTCACTTTACAAACGGATTATTCATCACAAGGGCCGCATAAAGAATTAATAACCGGAGCACTTTATACCTGGAAGCTTGATGAAACAGAAGATCCAAAATATGCTCTTCACCTGGGTGCTTACCTCCGATGGAAAGATGCTGTGATCCCTGTGGCCAAAGTAGAATGTAAGCCTATAGCCATTGCCGTTAGCTATGATGCCAATATTTCCCAGTTAAAGACCGGCAGTAATGGCCGCGGGGGATTTGAAGTTTCTCTAACCTTCCAAAAATACAGGCAATTCAACAGCAGCCGGGAAGCTGTAAGATGCCCTAAATTCTAATCCATGCACAATCCAATGCGAAAGTCCTGTCTAACAATATAAGATTTTTGTTTTTATGGATTGTTTGGATAACAGAGGTCCTGCCGTGAGGCGGGACCTTACTGTTTTACGTTGAATATTGAATATTGCACGCAGGATTAGGTAGAATAAGCGCAAACTGAAGTCAGCCTTAAGTTTCGAATGTAATAAAGTTCGAATTCTATCAGTACCTGCATAAGGCGCATCTTTCCGTCGGGTTGCGACGTAGTCGCAATTGAA
>JBDSBG010000214.1:0-9736 GCA_039921685.1 Ferruginibacter sp. | reverse complement strand
GTTCTCTAACATCAACAATAGTAAACGACTCGTTGGCATCTAATTTATTTTTTAATTCGGTTGCGGTTATTATTTGCATACTGTGATTTTGCGTTAACGAATTTCAGTAGAATCATTTGTGCTTTTTCTTTCTCTGGAGATATGAAGGTCCATTAACTGGCCCGACTGTATAAACATAGGTTCTTTATCCTGGTTATACCTCGGCGGACTTTGCTTCCATACAAAAGCGGCAGCAGTATCGGTTACTCCGGGATCCACCACGATTGCCCCGATCTCAAGACCATTCTGCTCCAGAACTATCTTAGCTTCTGCAAGTGTAAGATCAATAAGCGAAGGAACCAATATCCTTTCTTCGCTAAGGCCTGCTCCGATGACAAGATCGATGCTGCTACCCCAGGGAATTTTTGTACCAGACTTTACATCTTTTCCTTTAAAACTTTGCGACAATACAGATCCACGCATATAATGAGGTCTGTAAACTGTATCACCGAGCGATAAATGACTGCGCTTTAGAACGTCAACCGCAAAGTTGAGTGTTTTTCCTTCAAGTGATGGCATCTCTACCAAAGGCAAGGTGAGCCTGTTAATTGTAAGAAAAACGGTTCTGTTTACTTTTACAGTACTATTTGGATCGGGCAATTGCTTTAGCACAACGCCCATACTGGCAGTGTCAGTGTAAATTGAATCCTGTATCAACACATCAAAACCTTTGCTTTCCAGGAATTTTATTGCATCAATGGTTTTCTTCCCTGTAACAGAAGGAACAGTAAGGTACTGTCCGTGCTTTGTTATAACTCCAAGCAACTGGAGGAAAATAAATAGGATTAAAAAAGCCAGGAACAATACTGCCAACAGGTTTACCCAAAATGGCCGGTTTGTTAGGAACTTGAACAAGTTGTGAGTTTTGAATGTGAGTTAAGAGTTGTGAGTTAGAAGTTATGAGTTAAGAGTTAGGAATTGGGAATTAAGTTAAGTAATATTTATAACTCTTAACTCCTAACTCTTAACTCCCAACGCTTC
The DNA here is from genome assembly GCA_039921685.1 of Ferruginibacter sp. Lineage (GTDB taxonomy): Bacteria > Bacteroidota > Bacteroidia > Chitinophagales > Chitinophagaceae > Ferruginibacter. The sequence goes on along the minus strand of JBDSBG010000214.1, from coordinate 8,716 downwards.
TTCGATCAATGCTGAATAAAATTCTTTCAATGACCAACCCATTGACTTTACCTGTTGGGGTACAATACTTGCTGTACTTTGTCCGGGCACGGTGTTTATTTCAAGAATATAAGGATTTCCGGATTTTTCATTGTAAATAAAATCAATCCTTACAACCCCCCTGCAATTAAAAACGGCATAGGCTTTTTTTGCTTCGCCCCTCACTTTTTCGGCAATCGATTCGTCTACATTAGCTGGTGTTACCTCTTCGCTTGCACCTTCATACTTTGCCTGGAAATCAAAAAATTCGTTCTTAGTAATGACCTCGGTGATGGGCAAAGCTATGATGTTGCCTTTTGATTGGAAAACACCAATGGTAAATTCCCTTCCACTGATAAATTCTTCGACGAGTACCTGGCTATCTTCCTTAAAAGCTTTCGCCAGGGCTGCATCAAGCCCGCCTGGTTCATTTACCTTACTCATCCCCAAACTGCTGCCTCCATTATTTGGTTTTACAAATACCGGCAGACTCAACTGCTTTAATATGTCATGGCTATACACTGGACGGTCTTTAAAAAGATGCAATGATTTTGCAACATGCATGCCAGCAAAGGCTGCAACTGCAACTGTATATCTTTTATTGAAAGTTAATGCAGATGTGGCTGCATCACATGAGGTATAAGGTATTCCAAGGCAATCAAAATATCCCTGCAATTTGCCATCTTCCCCTGGTGTGCCGTGCAAACCCACAAGCACTGCATCAAAATTTATTTTATTGCCATCAACAAGTATAGAAAAGTCATTCTTATCAACCATGATTTTTTCCCCGTTAGATGTTTCATGGAACCAGCCCGTGGGATTGATGTCTATTACATAACAATCCCACTTTTCAGTGTCTATATTTTGTTTAATAGTTTCCGCAGTTTTATAGGATATTACTGACTCTCCCGAATAGCCGCCGGTTACTAATGCAATAGTTTTCTTCATTGTTTTTTATAAGATCATTTGTGAGCAAAGAAACAAAAAAAACAGAACACTGCTGATTTGATGATTTGGTGATTTGGTGATTTGATGATGAAAGCCTATAAACTTCGGAAGGAAACTATAGAATATTAAGGTGCATTTCATTATCAAATCATAAAATCATCAAATTATCAAATTATTACTCGCTTCCAATCCCCTCGTTTCCGCAATCGAGCACAAATTTCCATTTGCCATCTTTCTGCTTTTTCCAGATGCTTACATAAGACCCATAGAGACTGGTATCTTTTTGTTTTAAATGTAACTGGTAAATACCATATGTAAACCCAAGGTCCCCGGAACTGGAGGCTTCAGCGTATCGTGGTTCCCAACTGAGCGTGTATTCGGTATCGTTTTGCTGAATAAGGTAATCGATGGCATTTGCTCCCACAATTGGCATGTGATTGGGCCTGAGCAAAACACCGTTGCTGTCAATAAAATCAATAAATGCTTGTTTCATGCCCCTCGCCTCGCTCATTTTTGAAAAGGCCTGGTCGGCCTGCATCAATTGGAGCCTTGTTGCACCTGTAGATTCAACCTTATTATCCTTACGGGAACAGGAAAGCAGGCAAATCCATAAAAATAAAAAAGCTGCGTAATTTTTCATCAGTGTGTTTTTTATTTCGATTTAGAGCAGCAGCAATGGTAAATAAAAAGGCGAAAGTATTTAACAATACCCTCGCCTGCTGAGCAGGAAATATCACCTGCTTGTATAAGCCTTCCGGCTTTAGAATTTAACTATGCAGTCTTGACTTCTTATCCATCAGTTCGTCTACTGTTTCACGATAGGCTTCATCAGGAACACAGCAATCAACAGGACATACGGCAGCACATTGTGGCTCTTCATGAAAGCCCTGGCACTCTGTACACTTATTAGGCACTATATAGTAAATATCACTCGCAATTGGAGCATTACGCTGATCTGCATCCATATCAGCACCATCCATCAGCTTAAAACTTCCTTTGATCGTGGTGCCATCAGAGATCGCCCATTCTACTCCACCTTCATAAATAGCATTATTCGGGCATTCTGGTTCACAAGCACCGCAGTTAATACATTCATCTGTTATCTTTATTGCCATCTGTCGTATTTTTGTTGCAATTTATATAATCTAAGATGAATTTGCAACACCGAATTAATTTATTTGTCGAGTTAGGAAATTATTTAAAACAAAATGATACTGAATGGCAGGAAGTTAAAGAGAGGGCCTTTCAAAAGAATCCCTGGTTCACTCATGAATTTATTGATACAGCTACGTCAAACATTGTTGAACAATATCTACAAAAAGATGCACTTGAAAAATGGGCGGCGCATTATCACCTTGATGACAACATCTCTCCGCGAAATATCGGTATCGTAATGGCAGGTAATATTCCAATGGTAGGCTTTCATGATCTTTTGACTGTGTTTATCAGCGGTCATTCACAAACTATAAAATTGTCCTCCAAAGACGATGTATTGCTAAAACATTTGATAAAAAAATTATATACCCTTGATATAGAAATTCAAAATGTGATATCCATTGCGGAGATGCTGAAAGGTTGCGATGCTTATATTGCTACGGGCAGCAACAATTCTGCAAGATATTTTGAGCAATATTTTTCCAAATATCCAAATATCATTCGCCGCAACAGAACATCTGTAGGCGTCGTCACTGGCAAGGAACAAACAGCCGACCTTGAAAAATTGGCGGATGATGTTCATCTCTATTATGGACTTGGCTGTAGAAATGTCACAAAGTTGTTTGTGCCAACCGGGTACGATTTTATACCGCTTTTAAATTCGTTCAATAAGTATTCGGCTATCAGGGATCAAAATAAATACGCGAATAACTACGATTACCAGCTTTCCATCCTGTTATTGAACAACGTTTATTATATGACCAATGGTTGCACCATATTGGTTGAAAATGAAAACCCTTTTTCGCCCATCAGCGTACTTCATTATGAATATTATGATGACGAAAAAAAACTTGCTGAAAAACTCAAACCGCAGGATGATATTCAATGCATTTCAGGAGAGCATTTCACCCCTTTCGGTGAGGCCCAAAAGCCGGGATTATTTTCTTATGCAGATGGTATCGATACAATGGAGTTTTTATTAACTTTATAGTCATCTACGAAGGTCTTACTAATTTAATGTTAAACATGCCCGGGAGGAAAATCATTTATGACAATCCGTCGTTATTTTGCAGGCGGGCATATGATTTGAATCTCTCAAAAGACAAAGTATAAAACCTATAAAACATGAAACTAAAACAAGTATTTGGAACCTTTGCTATCAGCGCCATTACTGCTTTTGCTGTTATTGCGGGCTATAGTCATTTTACAAAAACAGACAATTCTGTTGCAGGCCAATTGCCGGGTGTGCTGCCAGCAAATTATAAATATGTCGGTTACCCGGAAGGCACTACTCCACCAGCAGCGATTGATTTCACAGTTCCTGCGCAAGCTGCAATCCCAGCCGTGGTTCACATAAAGACCAAGACCAACGCGAAGCAGATCAATAATAACCTTCCACGCATTCAACAAAATAATCCTTTTGGCGATATGTTCGATGACGATATGTTCAACCAACTGTTTGGTAGAAGGAACAATACGATCCCGGAACAAAGAGCCTCAGGATCGGGCGTTGTGATCAGCGAAGATGGATTCATTGTAACTAATAACCACGTGGTTCAAGATGCTGATGAAATCACGGTGACCCTCGCCAACAGGAAGATTTATAAAGCAAAAGTTATCGGAACCGATCCTGCTTACGACCTTGCCGTTATAAAAATTGACGCTACCGCACTCCCTTATCTTGTTTACGGTAATTCTGATGAAGTAAAGATTGGCCAGTGGGTGCTGGCAATTGGGTATCCTTTGAATCTTGAAACCACTGTAACAGCAGGTATTGTGAGCGCTAAATCAAGGAGCCTGGGCCTTAACAGGGATAAGTCGGGTAACCCAGGAGGTGGTGTGGAGTCTTTCATTCAAACTGATGCTGCAGTGAACATGGGAAACAGTGGTGGTGCGCTGGTGAATACTGACGGCAAACTCATTGGTATCAACTCTGCTATCAATTCGCCCACAGGATATTATTCAGGTTATTCTTATGCGATACCCGTTAATATAACCAAAAAAGTAGTAGATGACCTGATCAAATTTGGGACAGTTCAAAGAGGTTACCTCGGCATACAATTTGGCAATGCAGCTGACCAGGGAATGACAGATGAGCGTAAGAAAAGTGCTGGCATTCCATTAAATGCCTATGACGGGATATATGCAACTGAGGTAGAAAAAGAAGGTGGTGCTTATGCTGCAGGTTTACGCAAAGGAGATAGGATACAAAAAGTGAACGGTGTTGAAATTACCAATGGAGCTGAATTGATGGAGCAGGTGAGCCGTTATAAACCAGGAGATAAAGTTCCGGTAACTTATTTGCGTGATGATAAGGAAACAACCGTAACCGTTACCTTAAAAAATAAGATAGGCAATTATGATATTGTTAAGAGTGATGCACTGATCGATATGTTGGGTGGATCCTTCTTAACACTTGACCAGAAAAAAGCAAAAGAATATGGTGTGAATGGCGGAGTTATCGTTAAAAAAATAAATACCGGTGGTGCGCTTGAAGAACAAACTCGTATGAAAGATAGTTTTGTTATTCTTAAAGTAAACAACAAAGAAGTAACGAGCATTGATGAACTTAAGACAGCAATTGGCTCTAATAAATCTTTTACGCTGAGTGGATTTTATCCCGGATATGATGGCTTGTATGAATACCCTATAACCCTGGATGCAAACTAAGATGTTAATTAAATAGAAAATCTCAAAGCCCTGGAACAGTCCGGGGCTTTCGTTTTTTATGATCCTTGGGCATTGAATATTTATCTACAACAAAGGCACTGGCTGACATTCAATTTCCATACTTTTCAATTTAAAAAGTTTCCTGCACTAACTCTGCTCTCTGATATTTTAGGAAACATTTTGACTTTTTCAGCCTTGTTAACCTTAGTAAACTTCTCATTAGCAATCCGTAAATTTGCAGCACAATGAAACAATTCAGCATTCCTTTTACTTACCGAAGCCGCTTGATATCTGCTATTAAAGAAAAAAGGAAGCAGGAAGATAAAATGAAAAAAGATTTCACTCCAACCCTGCTTGATTTTGGTGCTGTGCAAATCTTTCTTGCCCGCCATTTCGGTTTTTGTTACGGGGTTGAAAATGCAATTGAAATTGCCTTCAAAACCATTGAAGAAAAGCCCGGAAAACGCATTTTTTTACTCAGTGAAATGATCCACAATCCCCAGGTAAACAATGATCTTCAAAAAAAAGGGGTTCGATTTTTACAGGATACTTATGGAAGGCAAATTATTCCTTTCGACACACTCACAAACGATGATGTTGTATTGATCCCTGCCTTTGGCACTACACTAGATGTTGAAAAAAAATTAAGATCTATTGGAATCGCGATTGAGAAATACAATACTACCTGCCCCTTTGTTGAAAAGGTTTGGAACAGAAGTGAGCAGATTGCACAGAGTAATTACACTGTTGTTGTACACGGCAAACCAACCCATGAAGAAACAAGGGCAACCTTTTCACATGCTGCTGCCAACACGCCAACAATTGTTGTAAATGATATGGCAGAAACAATCAAATTATCACGTTACATTACAGGAGAGGAACCGATCGAAAATTTCTACACTGATTTTGCAGGAAGGTATTCTGAAAATTTTGATGCATCAACAGCATTGGAAAGAATTGGCGTGGTAAATCAAACCACCATGCTGGCAAGTGATACACAGGCAATCGCTGATTTTTTAAAAAAGGTAATGACCGAAAAATATCATTTGACAGAAACGAATGCAGAAGAAAGATTTGCCGATACCCGCGACACTTTATGTTATGCAACCAACGACAACCAATCCGCTGTATATGGGTTACTAAAACAGCCTGCAGACCTGGCCATTGTTGTTGGCGGATATAACAGCAGCAACACTTCGCACCTTGTTGAACTTTGCGAAGAAAAACTTCCTACTTATTTTATTGATAATGCTGAAAAGATAATATCACGTACTGAGATATCGCATTTTGATTTTCACAATAAAACAGAGCTGCTAACAAAAGATTTTTTGCCGTCCATCGAACCTGTAAAGATTTTAATGAGCAGTGGCGCAAGCTGCCCGGATGCAGTGGTGGACGAGGTCATCCTCAAGATTTTGTCTTTCTTTGCTAATACAGAGACGATGGAAAAAATAACAGCTGAATTTCAATAAGTAAGGGAGTCTTTTATCATCTTCTTTCAAAAATTTCATTCAAATGTGAAGCTTCGCTTTCGTCATAAACCTTACCACTAAATATTCGTAACTGGCAATTGTTGTGAATGACTGTTGGCAAAGAAGCTCATAATCTCCCCGGAATAGCGGAACAGCGTTTATCCTACTTACAGGCGGCCAGGTTCTTTCTGGGCCGATGCCCATTACCACGCAGGTGAAAAAATACGTGAATACACCCCCATTTTAGGGTGATTTCACCGTGGTTTGAGTACGAATTTTGTTTAACTTTTACAAGTTGTTGCCTGCTTATTGGCAACCAATTAAAACAATAAAATGAAGCGCATCAATCTTCGTTAAGGAATATAGATACTATTTTAACCCAGGTTGTAATTGACCTAAGCCAAACAAACATGCCCAGTCAGGATAAATTTAAAGCTGATCTATTTACCGGGTACATTTCAGACCTGGCTAAAAAACTTGGTTCTGAATTGACCGGTGACAGTATCAACATTCCATCCCAACTAGGTTCTGGGTTTATAAAAAATATCATATTAGAAGAGCAGTTTTGTGTGAGGTATTTCAATTTGAGTTTTAAAAGCGATACCTCATTTGACTTGTTTACGGAGTTTCCGGATCCGGAGTTGATGTATAAATTACTTTTCAACCTCGACAATGTAAATCCCAGCCCGGAAGAAAGCGATGACTTTAATTCTAACCAGTTAAAAGTTTTGTTGTATTCTACTGAGATAGACAGGAAGGGTTTTATCAGGAAGAATACAATGTTCAGGAGAATCGTAATCATTTTTACTACCCAGTGGTTAATGGAAAACTATGCAGAGGCCAGTTTAAAAATGGACAGCCTTATACATGACCTCGCTAAAAAAAATAAACCAACGATCATTACCGAAAATTTTGATAGTCAAAACCGTTTTATTGCCACGCAATTGGCCAACGAGCTTGACAGGAAAATTTTTGCACAGATCCACCTTAAAACGGCAAGCTTTATTTTAGTGAATGATATCTTAAATAAGGTAGTGCAAAGAAAGAGGCAGGATATCCTTTCTGATCAAACCCTGCACTACGATAAAATGACAAAAGTTGAAGAAAAGATCATGCAGTCAATTAATCAAAAACTGCCCAATCTTGACCAACTCGCTGTAGAATTTAATTTAAGCCTTAGTACGTTAAAACGACATTTCAGGATCGTTTATGGTAAAAATATCTACCAGTATTACCAGGAGAAAAGAATGGAATGGGGAAAAGTCCAGCTTGAAAAGGGAGACACTACTATTGCTGAAATAGCTACGCAATTAGGTTTTTATAAAATCAATAATTTCTCCATCGCTTTTAAAAAATACTTCGGCGTGTTACCCAGGGAGCTAAAACATAAGAACTTTATACAAATTAATTTCTAGCAGAGCACCTGATCGAGGCAGTAAACTTTAATGACCACAATTCAGCACCGAGCACAGCGCAGTTACCATTCAAACAGAAGCGGGCTGGGCCCTTTTTTCCTTTACCAATTTTAATCCGAACGCCAATTGTTCTTCCATGGTAACATTTGTATTGTCGAGCAAGATAGCATCTTCGGCTTTTCTTAAAGGGCTTACTTCACGGTTTGAATCGATGTAATCCCTCATTTCAAGATTGTTCTTTACTTCTTCAATGGTTATGTTAGGATTTTTTTCAAACATCTCCTTGAATCTTCGTTCAACCCTCACAGATATATCGGAAGTCATAAATATCTTCAGCTCGGCTGTAGGGAAAACGGTTGTACCAATGTCTCTTCCATCCATTACAATACCTTTTTTCTGCCCCATTCTTTGCTGTTGTTTCACTGCAAATTTTCTTACTTCTGCAATGCTGGAGACTTCGCTTACTTTTTCTGCAATTACAAGATCACGGATAACATATTCAACGTTCTCATCATTCAATACCATCTCCGATTGTTCTGATTTTTCATTGTAATCAAAATGCAGGTGCACTTGTTTCAATGCATCTTTTACTTCGGCTGTATCAGACCAATCGATATGGTTCCTTAAAAAATATAATGTGATGGCCCGATACATAGCCCCACTGTCGATATAAACATAACCAAGCTTCTTCGCCATCTGCTTGGCTAAAGTACTTTTCCCGCAGGAGGACCAGCCATCAATAGTTATGATAATTTTCTTACTCATTTACTCTGCAAAAATGGGTGAAAATATTCCGAAATCAAAATCATTGAATAAGATTTTTTTGATTGTACAGTGCTACTTGCTATAAATTATTCTGCTAACGCAGAATAGTTGCCACTGAACTACTGATTATTTTAAAGTTATGAGCTTAATACCAATTAGATATTAATACTTGTCTGTCAGCCTGAGCTTGTCGAAGGTGATCTTCCTAACTAACCCGGCTTCGACAAGCTCAGCCTGACAATTCTTCGGTGGTGCAGCTTTAATTTCTATTTG
>JBDSBG010000213.1:0-26473 GCA_039921685.1 Ferruginibacter sp. | reverse complement strand
TTCGAGGGGTTTTTGTTTTGAAAAGGAGGTCGTTCCGATATCAATCGGAACCATCCCGGAAAAAAATCCACCTAAACCTTCGATTTGTTTCGAGGGGTTTTATGTTTTGACAAGGGGTCGTTCCGATAGCGATCGGAACCATCCCGGAAAAAAATCCACTTATCCCCTTCGATTTATTTCGAGGGGTTTTATGTTTTGAAGAGGAGGTCGTTCCGATAACAATCGGAACCATCCCGGAAAAAAATCCACCCAAACCCTTCGATTTATTTCGAGGGGTTTCATGTTTTGAAAAGAGGAGGTCGTTCCGATAATAATCGGAACCATCCCGGAAAAAATCTCAGCTAGGCCCTTCGATTTATTTCGAGGGGTTTTTGTTTTGAAAAGGAGGTCGTTCCCATAGCGATCGGAGCCATCCCGATTTTTCTCTTTACGGTTCAGCTGAAATGTGCCGCGATGTATCCTCAATGATCGATCGATTTCCTCTGCCGTTCCATGTCCTATTTTATTTTATCCAACTTCTCACCATTCAGGAACAAAAATTTCCGTACAGTTTTGCTATTCCCGTCTTCAGATTCCATTTCTGTGGTAATGAAAATTTTATTGTATTTTACTTCTGTTGTTGTTTTCGAGAAATATTCTACAAAATCTTCGTAAAACAGTTTCTCTGCTTTGGAAACTTTGTTATTGCTGTCGTATGCCAGCAACCATGCCCAATGCTCATTTTCGCTTTCAACTGAAACAATCAGCATTTTGGTTTTCTCATTGATGATAAGAGTGTCAGCTATTTTTATTTTAAGATTAAGATCGTTTTTTAGGTTTGACGGGAAAGGAATTGATGCCAAACCAAGTGAGTCGAAGAGGTTTCTGCTGATTAAGCCCACACTCTTTGTTTTTTTGATAAAATACTTTTCATTCACGCTGATGTCCTTTAATGTTGTATCCGAACCGATTATTGCTCTATTCGAAACATTGCTTTCTTCCTGGCCGCCATGGATCGTTGTTGTGTTGGTTACTTCATTTTGCGAAGAGATATTTTTTTTATCTTCCCCGCATGAAATCCCCATAAATATTATACCGGCCAAAATAAATTCTTTTATAAAAAAATTTCTCACCATTTTTTTTATTGAATGATCCTTATAATTATAATTGTTTCAAACTTCAAATTTTTTGATGAAAAAAACCTTGCGTTTATCCAACGGCGGGAGTTTATTAGCGAATGGTTTATTGAAAAGTCCAAATTGTGAGGCATTAATGAGTGACGATTATTCGTAAACAGAAATCCTGAATATGGAGAGAACGATTCATTCGAACGGGTGATAATTGCATGAACCTTACATGATCTTGCTTTGCATGGAACGTAAAACTGAACGTTGATCCATTTCGATTGAGTTGGGGGGAAGTACGTGACAGGATGTTTGCGGAGTTTCGAATCAATGCTGATTAAACAACTTTAGATGAAACTAAAAAAGAAGAACCAGAAAGATAAGGTAACGGGCTAATGCGATGGAAGCCAGAATTGGCCATGGGCCAGAGCTTCATTTCCCACAACTGCCGTAAAAAGCCAACCTTTACAAAAAACCAAAATAAACTCCTCATTTACTAAAATAAAATGTTCCAGATAGCGTTACTAATTGTAATCTGATCTATTTCGATCTTATACATGTAATCCTATTCTTATGAAACAACTTTTCAAACTAAGCTGTTTATTGCTTTTATCGCACCTCAGCCTTCAGCAGGGCTTCTCACAATCAACAAGCTGGAAGGGAACCGTTAGTGTGAACTGGAACCTCGCAACAAACTGGACCAATGGAATTCCAGACAATACCAAAGATGTTTTTGTAGGAGATGCCAATTTTACGGGAGCATTTCAACCGAAAGTAAACGTTGGGTCCAGCTGTAAATCAATTACCGTTGGTGGTTCGGTTGCAGCAACATTAACGATGGCAAAGACTCTTACCATTTCCGGCGGTTTAGCGATCAATGCAAATGGAACGTTTATTCATCCTGCTGCAACCATGTTCCTCGCGGGTGATTTCACTAATAATGGAAGTTACAGTGCTACTGCAACCACATCGAGAATTCTCTTTAATGGCAGCAACCAGGTTATCGGTGGTTCGGCTGTTACTGATTTCAGGGCATTAAATATTTCAGCAACAACTACCATATCACTTGCTCAAAATGTGAATATAACGGGTACGAGTAGTTATCTTTATATATATGGTGTGGTTGACCCGGGAGCTGCTTACTCAATTACCTCCAACCGCCTGACAAAAGTATATGCCAATGGAAAGATCAAAGTTAATGCGGCGAATTTTTCATCTAATTATAACCTGACAGGGGCAACAACTTTATACGCCGGATCCATTGTTGAGTACGCTTCAACTACTGTCAACCAGGTTGTCAGTGCTGCTTATTCATATTCAACCTTGATACTTAGTGGAACAGGCACTAAATCTCTTACAGCAAATCTTCCGCTATTATATGGGAAAAATGCTGCTAATGGAAAGATCCTTGTTAGTAGTGGAGTTACTTTTGACTTAGGAATGTTCACTGCAAACAGGGCCGCAAATGCAGCTGGTGGCGAACTTAATCTTGCAAATGGAGCAACTTTAAAAATCGGTGGATTAAGTAATTTTCCAATCAATTTTTTTACAAGAACACTTGCGGTTGCAAGTACCGTGGAATATAACGGTGCTGATCAAACGGTATCTGCCCAAACTTATGGCAATCTTCTTTTTTCTTCGCCAGGAATTAAAACTGCTATTACCGCCTGTAATGTAATGGGTGATCTCACCATTGCTGCGGGAACGTTTAATACAAATGCAACCGTGGTTACGCATTCCATCGCTGGCAATTTTATTATGACCGGTGGAGCAATCACTGCGGCCAATTGTACTTTCACTTTAAATGGTACAGCCAATCAATCCATTAACGTGGGAACTGGCATTTCAAAGTTAAATGTCAACAATACAGGTGGTACTGTTAACCTGGCCACAGATGTAACTATAAACACTTTGCTCAATTTCACAAATGGAAATATCATAACGGGAAACTATAATTTAATTATCCCTGCAGGGGCCTCTGTCACCGGAGCATCACAAACTACAGGCTGGGTGAATGGTAATCTTCAAAAAAATATTATATCCGGGTCCGCCATTTTTAAATCATTCGAAATAGGAGGAGCCAGTTATTCACCTGCAAACATTTTATTTGCAAGTGTATCAATAGCAGGAACAATTACAGCAAGCACCGGTTCCACCGATCAACCGGAGATTGATTATTCCGGCATTGATCCTGCAAAAAGCGTAAACCGTTATTGGACTTTAAATAATGCTGGTATCGTTTTTACAAATGCCACTGCTATTTTTAACTGGACAGCCGGAGATGTTGATGCAGGCGCAACAACCTCTAATTTTAAAACTGGTTTATTCAATGGTACGAGTTGGATGTTACCTTCAACTTCCTCTCCTTTGCCAACCTCTATCCAGGTAACAGGGTTAACAAGCATGGGCGATTTTTCTATAGGAGAAATAATTGGAAAATCAACCTGGACTGGTGCGGCAATGACCTCAGATTGGTTCACACCTAAAAACTGGCTTGGACTTATTCCGTCTACTACTGATCCTACATTGATACCCAATGGAATTTCGGCAGGAAGGCTTTACCCGGTAATAATCGGGGGCACGGCTATAGTAAATGATCTTACCGTGGAAGCTGCGGCGTCTGTTACCGTTAGTTCAACGTTAAAGATCGCTGGTGTGCTGGTAAGTCAATCTAACATAACAGCCTCAGCTGGAACGGTGGAGTTCAATGGCAGCGCTTCACAAACCATTGCTTCCAATGCATTCGCTGCTAACACAATTAGAAATCTTATCGTAAATAGCAATTTAAGTTTGGATGACGTAACGATTATTACTGGCACACTTAGTGTCGGGAACGGAAAGACATTTTCAACGAATGATGTCCTGAAGTTAAAATCAGATGCAACAGGAACGGCGCGTATAGCTTCTTTACCTGTAGATGGTTCGGGAAATGCAACCGCATTTATAACAGGTAATGTAAGTATTGAAAGATATATACCTGCCCGCAAAGCATGGCGCTTATTGAGTGCACCGATAGACGCATCTGCTACAACAACCTTGCAGGATGCATGGCAGGAAGGTGCTTATGTGCCCTCTTCATTAATTAATAATCCAAATCCTAATCCAGGTTATGGCGTGCATATTTGTGGCGGTACTCCAGAAAACGGGTTTGACCAAAGCCTTACCAACAGCGCAACAGTAAAGGTGTATAACAATGCAGTAAACGGATTTGTTCCCTTACCTCCTACGCCCGGAACATTTACAACACTTAATAGCTACACCGGTTATCTTGTTTATATAAGAGGAGATAGGGGTATCGATCTTTCGCAGGGAAACAATGCTGCAACTACATCCACCACTTTAAGAATGAGAGGGCCGGTAAAGACAGGTAATCAAACCTCAACCGTTGGTGCAACTAATTTCACAGTAGTTGGAAATCCATATCCCTCACCAATTGATTTTAGTACGTTGACAAGGAACAATGTAAAAAATGCCTTTTATGTATGGGATCCAAAACTTGCCGGTACCAATGGCCTGGGAGGTTATGTAACGGTAAGTTGGAACAGCAGTACCAATTCATATGATGTTACAACTTCGGCTAGCCCTGTTAGTCAGTATATTCCAAGCGGCGAAGCCATTCTTGTAGAATCGCAGGACGGAATAACTTCAGGTTCAATCACTATTAAAGAATCGGACAAAACCGCCAACGGAAGCGACCTTTTGTTCGGCCGCCCGGGTACATCAGGCCAAAAATTAAGAGTGAACTTATACGAGCAGAACAATGATGGAACATCCGCATTGCTTGATGGAGCATTGATCACTTATGCAGATGTGAATTCTAACAACATTGATAGAGATGATGTGAAAAAAATCACAACTGCCGGAGAAAACATCGGTATTCAAACAGCAGGACAAACACTTGCCATTGAAAGAAGAAAGACAATCTCAGAAAATGAAATCAGTGTTTTACACATTGCCGAAATGAAACAGCGGCATTACAAACTCGATATCATTGCCGAACAGCTTGATAAGCCGGGATTTACTGCATTGCTGCAGGATAAATATTCAAGTGAACTCAATAACACTGTACTAAATGCGAATGGATCAACTGAAGTTTTATTTTCAGTTACAGAGAACCCCGCATCTTATGCTTCGGATCGTTTTAGCATTATCTTTAAAAAGAACCAGTCATCAATATTTGCATTCAAATCAACCGTTGCAACACAGCAGGAACGAAATATTGCTGTTGAATGGCAGGTAGAAAATGAGGTTGATGTCCGTAGTTATAGTGTTGAGGGTTCCGTAGATGGAAATGTATTCTCCGGTTTATCTCAGTTGCCTGCTAAAGCTTACAAATCAGGTATTGCAACATACGCATGGTTTGATCTCAATGTTTCAAAGGCGGATCATTATTATAGAATAAGAGCAGTCTCAACAAATGGTGAGGTGAAATACAGCAATGTTGCTAAAGTTACTTTTTCAAAGCTGGCTATGGATCCAGGTCAAATGACCATTTCTCCCAACCCGGTACAAAACAATGTTGTTTTATTCCAGTTGATCAATGTAGAAAAAGGCAGCTATTTGGCGCAGGTATTTAATATCAACGGGCAAATGGTAAACAGGTTGTCATTACAACACCAGGGTGGGGACATGCGATTCAGCCTTCCGCTGGGGAGTAACTTACCATCAGGAAAGTATCAATTAAAATTAACTGGTGGTAACAAAGTAATTAATACGCCATTCATAAAAGAATGATAGTGATTGAATAAATTTTGAACTGCCCTGCAATATTGTGGGGCAGCTTCATTTACAGCTCATGGGTAAATGCGTTCAGCTAACTCCAATGAGTACCCGATCTATACTAAACTGCAGTTTGTTGCGTTTATTCGTCAGAGTGCCAAAAAAGTCCAATATGTCTGAAAAAGTCGATATAAACTCCGCCGACAGGAATCTGAGCCGAAAAGGCTTTTTTCTCTTTTTAATTATGCAACTTGGCTATGCAGCGAGTGCCCAACAGGTAGCTGAGGTGATCACCGATTTTGGTGGGTTCTGGAAATCCGGCCTTGGTGCAATCAATGCGACGAACCCCAATACAAGTCATAATGTAATATCCTTTAAGTATAATTCTGTCATTTATTCAACAGGGGTTGACGATAGCAAGTTAACTACCAACAGTATTTCATATACTGCCGGAGACTTTCGGGCTTTTCCAATTGCTACGGTAGGCGGCACCGTTAGCAGCGGTTCTTCTATTTACATTGCATTGGCCAGCAGGTACGATGGTATACCAAACGGGTATAGCAATCCACTGCCTTCACTAAGGATGAAGGATGTCCTGATTGATGGGATGCATGGTCTTGATATCGGCACTGGTGCCACCAATATCCCGGCCTCAGCCCTGATCAATTTTCCCATCAGCACAGTGAACGTGCCTTCAATCGGAGATGCAAAACCAGATATTGTAGTTTCTCAAATCGCACAGCCAACTTCTACAGGAGACACGTTGTATTTTATTAATAGCTCAGGAACCGTAGTTGGAAATAAAGTTGCCATTAACTGGACGACTATAAATCCACTTGGAACGTATTACCTCGATCTTTTCAGCCTTCCAGCAGGAACTTTATGTGATACTGCCCGTATTAACGGCACAGCCGGAAGTGAAACAACAAGGGAGATACGTTTGATCGCATTTATGCTTACAGATTTTGGTATAACAGCCGTTAACTCCTCAAATGTTGCAGGATTTATTTTAAAAGCAAGTGGTACAAGCGACCCCGCATTCATTGCATATAATACAGATGCCTTCACAATTCCCGCTCCGGTGATTACTGTGCAGCCGGTGACACAGGTTGTATGCCCCAACGTTTCCAACAGCGCAACATTTAGTGTTACTGCCACCGGGGGAAGCCTAAGTTACCAATGGAGAAAAAATAATGTTGACATTCCGGGGGCCACCAATTCCACTTACACAATTTCCAATGTTGTATCTGCAAGTGCAGGTGCTTATAATGTAATCGTTAGCAATCCTGTTGGATCAGTTGCGAGTAATATTGCATATCTAAATGTATCTATTGCGGTACAGCCTTCGCCATCAACGCAGCTAATTGCTACCGGTGCCAGTTGTACGCTTTCAGTAAGTGCCACCAATGCTACCAGCTATCAATGGAGAAAAGCCAATGTTGATATTTCCGGGGCAATATCATCAGTATATGTTATTGGTTCTGTAAATATTGCTGATACAGCAAGTTACTCTGTACGCATTATAAATTCCGCCGGTGGAGGTTGTGCCAACGTAACAAGTAATGCAGTAGTTGTCACAGGTTCTAAAACGCTTTATTCTAAGTCAAGCGGTAATTTGAATGTACCAGCTACATGGGGCGTAGCCGTAGATGGCAGTGGCAGTTCGCCTGTAGATTTTACAAGATCTGAACACACATTCATTGTAAAGAACAACGCTGCCACAGGAGGAAACCTTACTATTGCCGGCACCCTTGATGTTGGCAATGCTGTTACAACAATTACAGCTGGATCAACACTCGATGCAGGAAGGATCATTCGCCCGGGCTCAGGTTCTCTTGCGGGTACAGCCACCTCAAACCTTACGGTTAGGGATACATCCAGTATTTACTTCCAACCTGGCAACGATCTCATCAAGGACTTTACCGTGCAAGCGGGTAATATTACATTGCTAAGAACTTTGAATATTACCGGAGGTGCTCCTGCCGGCACGGTCAGCCTGAATGGGGGCACACTAACTACGGGTGGCAATCTTGTGTTTAAAAGCAATGGTACAGGAACTGCAAGGCTGGCAGCTATTTCGGGTGGAGCAACCATTAATGGCACCGCTACTATAGAAAGATATATTCCAGCGGCCAGGGGTTGGCGTTACCTGAGTGTGCCCATTACGTCAACTGGTGCACCAACAATAAACCAGGCCTGGCAGGAAGGTGCAACAACATCTTCAGGAACACCTAACCCTAATCCGGGGTATGGGGGATTTATTACGGGAGGAACAACTGCTAATGGTTTTGACCAAAGTGCTACTAACAATCCTTCAATCAAAGTGTATGATAATACCGCGGGAAGCTTTGTTAGATTGCCAGCAAATCCAGGAACAAATATTCCAATCACGAATTACCCGGTATACTGTGTTTATTTCCGGGGCGATCGAAGCATTAATCTGATGGCCGGGCTTGCTGCAGGAATCACCTCAACCACACTTCGTATAAAGGGACAATTAACAACCGGCAACCAACTGGTACCAATAAACGCTTCGAATTTCACCCTGGTAGCAAATCCCTATCCTTCTGCAATAAATTTTGGAACACTTACAAGAACCAATGTTGGTAATACGCTGTATATATGGGATCCTAAAATGGCTGGCAATTATGGGCTCGGGGGCTATGTCACACTAAGCTGGAACAATGCTACTCACACCTATGATCGCACAAGTTCGGTAAGCGCCGTTAGCCAATACATACAAAGCGGAGAAGCATTCTTTGTTTCATCAGCCGATCACCTGAATCCTGGTACAATTACAATCCAGGAAACTGATAAGTCGTCTGCAGGCAGCGACCTTGTTTACCGTGACAATGCACTGGATCAAAAACTCCGGGTAAATCTTTATTCCGTTGATGCCAACGATAGTAGCTCATTGCTTGATGGCGTGCTTGCCACCTATGCTGATGAAAACTCCAACGAAATTGACAATGATGACGCAAAAAAAATGTGGGGGAGTAACCAGAGTATCAGTATTAAAAGAAATGGACAATACTATTCAATCGAAAGAAGAAAAACAGTGACTGCAAATGATACTATGTTTTTAACGTTGTATCAAATGAAAGTGCAAAATTATCAGCTCGAAATCACAACTGAGAATTTAAACGCCGGTAACAATATTGCATTCCTTAAGGATAATTATCCTGCTGCTACCAGTACCACAGCGCTGGACATGAATGGAATTAACATAATTCCATTCTCTGTAAATGCTGATCCAGCGTCTTATGCACTGGATCGCTTTAGCATCGTATTTGAAAATGCAGGGCCTTTGCCGGTGAACTTTACATCTGTGAATGCAACGCAGGATAAAAAAGATATACTTGTTGGTTGGCGTACAGAGAATGAGACCAATATTAGTAGTTATAACGTAGAAAGATCTTTTGATGGAGTACGGTTTACAACTGCTGCTACCATCATTTCGAAATCAAACAACGGCTACGGCGCTTCTTATTCATGGATTGATGCAACTGTATCTGCCGGCATGCATTATTACAGGATCGTATCAACCGGGGTTAATAACGATAAAAAATACAGCGAGGTAGTAAAAGTAAATATTGCTAAAATAGATAATGCTGCAGGTATGTTCATTTTCCCCAACCCGGTAAAAAACAATATTGTCTCATTTCATTTGAACGACCTGGAAAAAGGGAACTATACATTAAGAATATTCAATGCAACCGGGCAGGTAATAAAAATATTACCGGTTCGACATGAGGGAGGTTACTTAAACTATTCAATGACAATAGAAGACATTTTGCCCGTAGGAAACTACCAATTGCAATTAACCAAAGGTCAATTTAGTTTTACCGCATCATTTTTAAAGGACTAGGTGCTGCTAAGCCAGCGACATTAAAAAACCTGTTGTTAAAACGGCAACAGGTTTTTTAATTTATGGAAGTAGTGGATCTATGTCACTTGAGTAACTTAAGATCCGGCTGTGCATATTTATACACTTTAAAATACATGGTGGTCTTTGTTTGCGCAACTCCTTCGATCTTGCTGATATTGTTTATAAAATCTACCAGGTGATTATTATCGCGGCACATTACATCTACCTCAAGATCATAATCCCCGGATGTCATTGCCAAAAAACTTACCTCCGGTAATTTCACGATCTTTTGCGCCACTTTCTCCCGAAGTGTTGCGGGCCTTACAAAAACAGCGATATGAGCATAAGAGCGAAAGCCAACTTTATCAGGATTTACCCTCCCTATAATGTTTACCGTGCCATCCTCTATCAGCTTATTAAACCGTGTGCGAACAGTACCGATGGATACGCCCAACTTATCGGCAATTACTGTAAATGACATCCTCCCATCTTCCTGGAGGAATGATAAAATTTCGAAATCAAGTTTGTCTAATACGTGAAGCTCGTTATTTGTCATGTTGATTAAGGGAGGTTAAAGCCATTTTTTTACAAAAACTACAAATAATTCTTTATTTGTATCAAAAAATAAATTATTTTTAGTTCTTGGCTTAAAAAATAAAAAATATATAATTCTGATCATGAGTATGAAATATAAAAAAACCCAGAACTTCATTAACGGAACGCTGGTAAATGCACAAACAGATAAGCAATTAGACATCGTTTCCCCCGTTGATGGAAGCCTGTTATCTACCGTGCCCTTATCAACCTCTGTTGACCTCGACCAGGCTGTAGCTGCTGCAAAGGCCGCATTTCCAGGCTGGAGCAAGACACCTATTAAAGAAAGGGTGCAGGTTTTTTTCAAATATAAAACCTTATTGGAGAAAAACCTGAAAGAATTAGCAGCTTTGTGCAGCGAAGAGAATGGAAAGACCTATAGCGAGTCGGTGGCAGAAATAGAAAAATCAATCGAACTTACTGAATTTGCAACCTCTTTACCTCAGTTGGTAACTGGTGAAATACTTGAAGTGAGCCGGGGAGTAGAATGTCGTACGGAGCATGTAGCCCTTGGCGTTGTTGCATCAATTGTTCCATTCAATTTTCCAAGCATGGTTCCAAACTGGACATTGCCAAATGCGATCGCACTAGGTAATTGTATGATCATGAAACCTTCAGAAAAAGTACCTTTAAGTTGTATGCGCCTGGCAGAATTATTAAAGGAAGCTGGCTTACCGGATGGCGTATTCAACGTGGTTCATGGTGATGTGGCAATTGTGGAAGCTATTTGTGATCATCCGGATATCCAGGCTGTTTCCTTTGTCGGGTCAACCAAAGTGGCGAAGATCGTGTACCAACGTGCAACAAGTCATTACAAAAGATGCCTTGCTTTGGGCGGAGCAAAAAATCATTTAATGGTTTTGCCGGATGCCATTCCGGGTATGACGGCTCAAAATGTTGCAGCCTCGATGAGTGGTTGTGCAGGACAACGTTGTATGGCAGCAAGTGCAATGATCGGTGTAGGAAATGTAGATCATATCATTGATAAGATTTGTGAGGAGGCCAGGAAGATCATTCCAGGTGAAAATCTTGGGGCCGTGATAAATAAAGAATCACAGGAACGAATTGAAAGATATATAGACGAGGCAGAACGCGATGGTGCCAAAATCCTGGTAGATGGCAGGAAAACAAAAGTGACTGGAAAAGAAAATGGAACTTATGTCGGGCCAACCGTAATTGATTATGTGAAACCAGGAATGAGTGTGGCCAGGGAAGAAATTTTCGGCCCGGTTGTCAGCATCATGCGTACCAACACTGTTGACGAGGCCCTTGCAATTGAGAATGCAAATCCTTATGGAAATGCAGCGAGTGTTTTTACACAAAACGGTGGGATGGCAAGATATATTATTGAAAAAGCAAGTGCAGGAATGATCGGGGTAAATGTTGGCGTTCCAGTACCTAGAGAACCGTTTTCTTTTGGTGGATGGAATGAGAGTAAATTTGGTGTGGGGGATATTACGGGCAAAAGCTCAATTGAGTTCTGGACTAAATTAAAAAAATCCACAACCAAATGGAACGCCGAAGCGGGCGTAAACTGGATGAGTTAATAACTAATTTAGATGTCGAATTGTAAATGTCAATGCCCTGGTATTATGAACTCATTTAAAATTCAACATTCCACATTCAAAATAAATGTAAGTGCAAACAAAAACCTTATCAGAATCTACAGAAATTATTCAAAACAATCTTGACTACACCTTGTTTAGCTGGAGCAAGCAAAAAGGTATTGCGCCTATTGCAGTTAAATATGCTGAGGGGGTTTATTTATATGATTATGATGACAAACGTTATATCGATTTTTCATCCGGCCTGATGAATGTGAATATAGGCCATGGCGATCAGCGCATAACGGAAGCCGTTATAAGGCAAATGCGTGAAGTAAGTTATGTTACCCCAAGTTGCGTTACAAAAGTTCGTGGAGAGCTTGGTAAAAAACTGGCAGAGATTTGTCCGGGTGATCTTAATAAAGCATTCTTTACCTTATGCGGCGCCACTTCCATTGAGAACGGGATCAAGCTCGCAAGATTATATACAGGAAGGCATAAAATTTTGAGCCGTTATCAATCTTACCATGGTGCTTCTATCGGGGCTATTTCTGCAAGTGGTGATCCACGTAAGATCCCGGTAGATTCACAACAGGCACCAAACTTTATTCATTTTGATCTTCCTTATGCCTATCGCTGGGAGTATGGTGAAGAAAATTTATTGAAGGAATCTGTTTCACAACTCGAACGCATGATCGCTTATGAAGGTCCGGCAACCATTGCAGCTATTTTACTCGAAGGTGAATCCGGATCATCAGGTTGTTTTCAATATCCAATTGGTTATTTAAAAGCGGTAAGAGAAATTTGTAACAAGCATGGAATACTTCTTATCATTGACGAAGTAATGAGTGGCTTTGGCCGCACCGGGAAATGGTTTGGTTTTGAAAATCATGGCATCGTTCCTGACATGATCGCAATGGCAAAAGGATTGACCTGTGGTTATTTACCCTTTGGTTGCCTCATGGTATCGGACAAGATCGCTGCTAAATACGATGATAATATGCTTGCACTTGGCCTTACTTATTCCGCACACCCGGTAAGTTGTGCTGCTGCACTTGAAACATTAAAAATTTACGAGGATGACCGGCTGATTGAAAATGCTGCAGCGATGGGAAAGTATATTGAACAACGCGTTGAACAACTTAAGGAAATACATCCATCAATAGGAAATTTTAGAACCACGGGCTTGCTTGGCTGCATTGAACTGGTGAAGAACCGTGTTACAAAAGAACCGATGGCGCCTTTCAATGCTAAACCCGAAGAGATGGTTGTAATGAACAAAGTTGCCGCTAAAATAAAGGAACTTGGCATGTACACTTTTGTTCGCTGGGGATTTATTTTCATTGCCCCGCCTCTTTGTATTACGCCGGCCCAAATTGATGAAGGACTTGCTATTATTTCGGAGGCAATCAAAATAGCTGACGAAAATGTTGCTTAATTGTTTTAATGTTGAATTTTAAATGTTGAATGCACTTCTCATTTAAAATTCAACATTAAACATTCAAAATAAATAATGGACGCAAATCAAACAGCATCTTCATTATATAACGAGGACCTTGCTCCTGTTCCCCAAAACAAACGCACCTGGGGCACCTGGAACTATGCAGCCCTGTGGATAAGCATGAGCCTTTGTATTCCCACGTATACCATGGCGAGTTCGATGATCAACGAGGGAATGAGTTGGTGGCAGGCAGTGCTCACTATATTTATAGGAAATGCGATCGTGTTGGTTCCAATGCTGCTTAACGGTCACGCAGGAGCGAAGTTTGGTATTCCATTCCCTGTTTTAGCCAGAGCAAGTTTTGGAACAAGTGGCGCTAATATCCCGGCGATGTTACGGGCAATTGTCGCATGTGGCTGGTTCGGCATCCAAACCTGGATAGGTGGCGCTTCCTTATATAATTTAATAAGAACATGGAATCCGGGGATTCTTCCTATTGACAATGTTTCACTGTTTCCTCAAACACTTGCCCTGGAATGTTTCGTGATATTTTGGTTTCTTAACATGTTCATTGTTTATAAGGGCGTGGAAAGTATCAGGAAATTACTGGTATTTAAAGCCATCTTTTTGCCATTAGCTGCCATCGCATTATTTTGCTGGGCAGTAATAGCAGCAAAGGGATTAGGTCCCATTTTGGCAACGCCTTCCAAATTTTCTGATAATACAAGCTTTTTCAAATTCTTTTTTCCGGCTTTAACTGCAGTAGTTGGGTTTTGGGCCACGCTTTCGTTGAATATTCCTGATTTTACCCGGTATGCAAAAAGCCAGCGATCACATATTAGGGGACAGGCGATTGGTTTGGCACCATCCATGACATTGTTCGCATTTGTTGGCGTGGTGGTTACGTCCGCATCTGCGATTATCTATGGAAGTCCCGAATGGGATCCTGTACAACTTGCGGGAAAATTTGAAAGTAAAATTGTTGTAACCTTTGCAATGATTGGAATTATCATTTCAACTTTGGCAACAAACATCGCTGCAAATATTGTAAGCCCTGCCAATGATTTTTCAAACCTTTCACCGAAGAGGATCAATTTCCGTATGGGTGGTTACATCACCGGAGTGATTGGCGTACTTATCTTTCCATGGAAATTAATGGCTGATCCAAATGGTTATATTTTTACATGGCTGATCGCCTATTCCAGTTTGCTGGGCCCCGTTGGTGGTATCATGATCGTTGATTATTTTTTTATAAGGAAGAAAGAATTGAATTTAGATGACCTTTATGATCCCAATGGTTCCTATAAGTACACAAATGGTTTTAATTCGGCAGCGATCATTGCATTATTAGCAGGGATATTGCCGAATGTACCGGGTTTTTTGTTGCAGGTTAAATTGATTTCTTCTTCTGCTTTTCCCCAATGGATCTCTGAGCTTTATCATTATGCGTGGTTTGTAGGCTTTGCAGTGAGTGGAATTTTGTATTACATTTTAATGAAGAAAAAAAGGTGATTATTTTAAATGTTGAATGTTGAATTTTAAATGAAAATCACATTCAACATTTAAAATTCAAAATTTAAAATAAACTACAATGTCAATCTTAATAAAAAACGGGAGAGTTGTAACCGCAACGGATGACTATCTTGCTGATATTTTTATCCAGGGTGAATCAATTGCCGCAATTGGTAAAAATTTAGATGTAAAAGCCGATAAAGAAATTGATGCCACTGGTAAGTTGGTAATGCCGGGAGGGATTGACCCGCATGTACATCTTGATATGCCATTCATGGGGACTTATTCCAGTGATAATTATGAAACCGGCACCAGGGCTGCGTTGTACGGTGGTACCACCATGGTTATCGATTTCATCTTGCAAAAACAGGGGCATTCCCTGCAGGCAGCATTGGACGAATGGAGATCACGGTCGGACAATAACTGCGTAGCTGATTATAGTTTTCACATGGCTGTTACTGACTTTAATGACAGCACAAAAGAAGAAGTAAGAACGTTTATCGAGGAGGAAGGGATCACTTCATTTAAAACATTTATGGCTTATAAGGGAGCCCTGATGATAGACGACCGGCAGATGATCGGGCTTATGGAAGAAGTGAAGAAACATGGGGGCCTTATCAATGTGCATGCTACGAATGGTGATATGATCGACTACCTCACGCAAAAGCATAGGGGCGAAGGAAAACTGTCTCCACTGTATCATTATCTTTCTCAACCGGAGGTTACTGAAGCAGAAGCAAGCGAACGGTTTGTTGATATGGCCAATTTTACTGGTTGCCCGGGATATATCGTGCACCTTACATGCGAAGGTGCATTAAATGCCGTGCGCAACGCCACAAAGAGAAATCAAAAAGTATTTGTTGAGACATGTATCCAGTACCTGATACTGGATGCGTCTTTATATGAAAACAATTTTGAAGGCGCAAAATGGGTGATGAGCCCTCCGCTTCGTGAAAAAAAGGACCAGCAAACTTTGTGGGCCGGCATAAACCAGGGGTTGGTAAATGTTGTTGCCACTGATCATTGCCCCTTTAAATGGGAACAAAAATTATTGGGAAAAGATGACTTTTCAAAAATACCCAATGGTCACCCGGCGATAGAAAATAGAATGGAACTATTATTTAGTGAAGGAGTAAGTAAAGGAAGGATCAGCCTGAATAAATATGTGGAAGTTGCCTGCACCAATGCCGCAAAAATATTCGGGATGTTTCCGCAAAAAGGGACAATTGCTGTTGGAAGCGATGCAGACATTGTGATCTTTGATCCAAATGAACAGCATACACTTTCAGCTAATTCGCACCATATGAATGTTGACTACAGTGGTTATGAGGGATGGGAGGTTACGGGGAAAGTAAAAACAGTTTTATTACGCGGGCAGGTTGCAATTGAGAATAATGAATGTTTACTGGAGAAAGGGTACGGAAGGTTTATCAAAAGAAATAAAGTATCACAGACGATTTAAAAATTATTCTAAATGTTGAATGCTGAATTTTAAATGTCTTCATTCAACATTTAGCATTCAAAATTCAACATAAAAATTATATGCCTCGAATTATTAAGTCAGGACTTATTCAAGTCAGCCTCCCAAAAACAGAAGGTGAAGGAACGATCGCAGAGATCATGGAAGCGATGGTTCAAAAGCATATTCCCCTGATTGAAGCAGCGGGAAAACAAGGCGTGCAGATATTATGCTTCCAGGAAATTTTCAATACACCCTATTTCTGCCCCGGACAGGACAAGGCCTGGTATGATTCTGCAGAAACGGTTCCCGGCCCAACAACAGATCGCATGGCCGCTTATGCAAAGAAATACAACATGGTGATCATTGTACCTGTATATGAAAAAGAACAGGCAGGTGTTTTATACAATACAGCTGCAGTGATTGACGCTGATGGAACTTACCTGGGGAAATACCGAAAAAATCATATTCCTCATACAGGCGGTTTTTGGGAAAAGTTTTTCTTTAAACCTGGTAATCTTGGCTACCCCGTATTTCAAACACGTTATGCAAAAGTAGGGGTGTACATTTGTTACGATCGGCATTTCCCGGATGGAGCAAGATGTTTGGGTTTGAATGGTGCCGAGATCGTTTACAACCCATCTGCTACCACTGTAGGACAATCGCAGTATTTGTGGAAGCTCGAACAACCTGCACATGCAGTTGCAAATGGATATTTTATGGGATGCATCAACCGCGTTGGTACCGACGCGCCTTGGAACCTTGGGAAATTTTATGGCACTTCTTATTTTGTAAATCCATTGGGAGAAATATTCGCATGTGCATCGGAAGATAGAGATGAATTACTTGTTGCAGAATTTGATCTTGACCTTATTGAAGAAGTAAGAAACAAGTGGCAGTTCTTCAGAGATCGGAGGCCGGAAACTTATAATAAAATAGTCGAGTTATAATAATATAAAGTTTGGTGTTTGGCGTTTGGAGTTTGACTCTCTCCAAGCTTAACACCAAACACCTAACGCCAAACTTCTTTATAATGTCTATACAAAACAACCGTTTAACAAAAGATCAATACGAACATAATTTCTCGGACATTCACCCGCCATTTGAAACGCATGGAGCCGCATTGGTGGAAGCAAACCGTTGTTTGTTTTGCTATGATGCACCTTGTATAAAGGCTTGTCCCACGAGTATCAATGTTCCGAAATTCATCAAACAGATCACTACAGATAATATTAAAGGAAGTGCACACACCATCTTCCTGTCAAATATTATGGGTGCTGGTTGCAGCAGGGTTTGCCCGGTAGAAAAGTTATGTGAGGGAAGTTGTGTTTTTAATTTGATGGATGAGCCACCTATTCCAATCGCAAAACTGCAACGATACAGTACAGAAATAGCAATGGAAAAAAAATGGCAATTGTTCCAACGCAAAGAAAGTAATGGAAAAAAAGTTGCAATCGTTGGCGCAGGGCCTGCCGGACTTAGTTGTGCGCATGTACTAAGCCGGGAAGGAGTTGATGTAACCATTTATGAAAAGGAAAATTTGGGTGGCGGATTAATGACCTACGGCATTGCGGCCTACAAAGTAACGCCGAAATTTTGTAAGGACGAAGTTGATTATATTAGTTCCATTGGTGGTATTGACATCAAATATGGTAAAGAATTGGGCAAAGACATTTCATTGGAAGAACTTCAAAAAAAGTATGATGCTGTTTACCTCGGATTTGGTGTGGGCCTTGCTCGCCAGTTAAATATACCAGGTGAAGAATTAGAAGGAATGGTTGATGCAATCAATTTCATCTATGATATCCGCAATAAAGGTTATGATAAGGTGCCTGTTGGTGATAAAGTGGCAGTGATCGGAATGGGTATGACCGCTATTGATGCAGCCACACAGGCTAAGCGATTAGGGGCTTCAGAAGTAACGATGCTGTATAGACGCACAAAGGAAGAAATGCCTTGTACAGAAGTTGAACTAGAAATTGCCATGCTTGATGGTTGTAATATCATTTGGCTCGCTGCACCAAAGGAAGCGCTGGGCGTTAAGGGAAAACTCACGGCCCTAAAAGGCGACGTGATGAAACTGGGCGAACCGGATGCCAGTGGACGCCGCTCACCCGTTCCTACCGGAGAAGAATTTATTATCGATGTTGATATGGTGATCAAAGCCGCAGGGCAAGAACCTTTCGAGGCATTGGTTAAGACAAATAATCTCGATAATAACTATGGCAAATTGGTAATTGATAAAAATTGCGCAACGAATATCCCGGGTGTTTTTGCCGGTGGTGATTGTGTGAATGGGGGAAAAGAAGTGGTAGATGCTGTGCAGGCGGGTAAAGACGGTGCTGCGGCCGTACTTCAATTTATATTGCCACGAATTCACGAATAATTGTTTAATTATTATTATCAATGTAAAGTAATGAGTGAAATAGTTTACAAGGATGAATCATATGCTATTATTGGTTTGTGTATGGAAGTATATAATCAGCTAGGCCACGGGTTTTCTGAAATTGTTTATAAAGATGCCTTGGAATTAGAATTTAATGATAGTAATATTATTTATGAAAGAGAAAAAGAATATTTAGTTTATTACAAAAAAAAATTGCTTAGACATAAATTCTACGCCGATTTTGTCGTTTGTGATAAAATTATTTTAGAAGTAAAATCTGTGAAAGAGATTGTTGATGAACACATATCACAAGCAATTAACTACTTAAAAGTATCCGATAAAAAACTTGCTTTATTAGTAAATTTTGCAAGAGGTAAGTTGGATTACAAAAGGATATTGTATTAATAATTGTATTTTATTCGTGTATTCGTGGCAAAAACATTAAATTATGGCAGACATTAGTTCAAATTTTCTCGGGATCAAATCCCCAAATCCCTTCTGGCTGGCAAGTGCTCCTCCAACAGATAAAAAAATAAATGTCCTTCGTGCGTTTGAAGCGGGCTGGGGTGGTGTTGTGTGGAAAACACTTGGTTCGCAGGTAAAGAATGTTTCCTCAAGATATTCTGCTGTGGATTATGGCGGGCATCGGGTAATGGGCTTCAATAATATTGAGCTCATCAGTGACCGTCCATTGGAAATTAATTTACGAGAGATCGAGGAATGTGTAAAGTTGTTTCCCGACCGTGCGATGATCGTTTCATTGATGGCGGACAATGACAGGAATAGCTGGCATGAACTGATAAAAAAAGTGGAAGACCGTGGTGCACATGGTTTCGAATTGAATTTTGGTTGCCCGCACGGGATGACTGAAAGAGGCATGGGTGCAGCGGTGGGACAAGATCCTGAAATTGCAAGAATGGTTGTTGAATGGGTTATGGAAAAAGCAACAATTCCCGTAATCACCAAACTTACTCCAAATGTACATTCAGTCGTGCCGGCCGGAAGAGCAGTAGTTGAAGCTGGAACGAATGCCTTGTCGTTGATCAATACCATTCAATCAGTAACAGGGGTAGATCTTGATACACTTGTTCCCAATCCTTATGTAGCAGGAAAATCTGTTTTTGGTGGTTATTGCGGACCTGCAGTAAAGCCGATTGCATTGAAATTTTTAACCACGATCGCACAGGATGCGCTAACGAAAAAAGTTCCCGTATCAGGTATTGGTGGGATCAGTACCTGGAAGGATGCTGTTGAATTTATGTTGTTAGGTGCGTCTAACGTTCAGGTGTGTACGGCGGCAATGAAACATGGTTTTCGCATTGTGGAAGACATGTGTGAAGGCCTTAATAACTGGATGGATGAAAAGGGATTTAAAAAATTAGACGATTTCATTGGCAAATCTGTTGACACTATAACGCATTGGGAAGACCTTGACATTAATTTTCATGTGATCGCAAAGATCGACCAGGATAAATGCATACACTGCGGCCTGTGTTATATTGCATGTGAAGATACTTCTCACCAATCCATCAGTTTAACTCCCGGCAATCCGTACAATACATATACAATCAAAGAAGAGGAATGTGTTGGC
Organism: Ferruginibacter sp.; assembly: GCA_039921685.1. Taxonomy (GTDB): domain Bacteria; phylum Bacteroidota; class Bacteroidia; order Chitinophagales; family Chitinophagaceae; genus Ferruginibacter. The sequence continues at coordinate 6,256 of JBDSBG010000213.1, read as the reverse complement.
TGCAATTTGTGCAAACTGATGTGTCCTGTTACAGATTGCATTACCATGGAAGAACATAGAGTGGCTCCGGACTATATTAATTGGAAACAATGGCAGGCACAGGGATTACCATTGAATGATCATTAACTTGATTATGCTAAATGTTGCATGTTAAATTTTGAATGGTGAATCTTCTTTTGATTTAGCATTCAAAATAATTATCTCTTCAGTTTCTTTTTCAATAACCTGAAGCCCAGTATAATTCCAGTTATTCCGCAAATAATTACAGTGAGTGCAACTACAATGAACAACAGCGCTGAATGTTTTTCCCCGTTTATAATGCGGCTTTCCATTAATCCCAACAACAATCCAATAAATGCCCCGGTAAAAAACCCTGCAATACCATGTTGAATCCTGCGCATACTACTAAGCTACAACAAATCGGTTGGCCGATGAATCAATGGCAGTAAATCAAAAATTTGCCACGGCGATCTTCTTCACAAAATTGATATCCGCCGGAGTGAAATCTGAATCGATCCATATTTGTACCAATCCGGAATTTTGTTTCTCATTATATTTCTTTACATAAGCAGATGCATCTCCATTTACATTTTCACCAAGTACAATATCTACCTGTTTTTTTGTTACAGGAAAGGGTGCCATCCACCAATTGGGCAAACCTGCAGCGAGACCCTGTTTCGTTGCTTCACAATACACAATCCCGGCATGTGCCCTTGAATCATTGTACTTCAGGTCTATATCCAATATCTCTTTTAATTTTGAAAAATTGGTATTTACCTGGTTTGTAGCAGAGTCGATCTCATACACAACCGGGTTCAACCCCGTTACAACCATACGGCCGCCTTTGTTTAAAAATTTCCTTAGCAGGCTATTTCTTCCATCCTTCAATAATTTAGCAGGCAAATAATTAGAAGCAAGCACGATCACAACATTACTATCTGCTGGAAAATCTCGTTGCAGAATTAATTCCAGTGATTTGGAATCAACCTGTATAAAACCATTGTTGCTCAAATTTGCTCTAAGAAGAATGTCAGTCCCGTTTCGATAATACAGCCTTGGCGCATCACGATCATAAAAAACGTATTTTATAAATGATGTTCCCGTTGCATTACAGCTGTTGCCATTTTGTAATGCGTACACAAATCCATCATCGCATCCAACAAAAATTTTATTATTAGCAAGGATCGCTGAACTCTGTATCCTTCCTGCAGTGGAAAGCACGGAATTTGCTCTTATTCCTGTTTTTTTATCTATACAATATAAGTAGCCGTCATAGCCACCGGCGTAAAGTTTATCTTTTATAAGCAATACCGATGACCATACCAGGCTGGTTGATGTTCTCCATATTTCTTTCCCTGTTTGAATGTCAATCGCATTCACATACTTTCCATCAGACGTACCGGCATACACTGCTTTTCCATCTGTGGCCACCGAACTTAGAACCCATGTTACCTGGTAATCAAATATCCAATTGGCCTTTCCTGTCTCCACATCCAGGTTATACATAAAACCATCTCTTGCTCCGAATATGATTTTTTTACCAACAATCACGGGGGAAGCAACAATGCCTTTTCGATCAAAGCCGAAAGAATCATTCACGAAATTTACCCCGTTGGTTTTATAGTTCCATGCTTGTTTCCCGGTTTTCTCGTCAACAGCATAAAACTCGCCATTCAAGTCTCCAAAGAAAACTTTGTTGTAAAAAACCGCCGGTGTAGATCTTATTTGAGCGGTGGCAGTAAACTTCCAAATTGTTTCCCCTGTTGATGAATTCAGTGCATATAAATTACCATCCCCGCTGCCAATAAAAATATTGTTTCCTGAGATGGTAGGGGATGAAGAGAAAAAATCAAACTTCCAGTCGTAGTATTTATTTGATCCCAATGATATTTGCCAGGCAATCTTGCCCGTTGAAATAGTTAATGCATATAATATTTGTCTCGAATCACTAAAAAATACCAACCCGTTGTGTACTGCCGGCGAGGAATGGATAGGGCTTCCTGAATTGAATTTCCAGTTCGTTTTTCCTGTTGATTGATCAATGCTAAAGAATTCTCCCTTCTCGTTTCCTACATAGATATTTTTATTATCCGCCACAGGCGTAGAACGCACCGTGGCTCCCGCATCAAATTTCCAGCTCAACTGATCAAAACAATCATTAAGAATATTTTTTTGCGTGGGTACATGTTCAGGTGTTCCAAGAAACATGTTGGTGAAATTTTGTGCATTGATATTTTTCGAAACAGTGCACAGTGCAATTAAGACAACGCAGTAAACTTTTTGCATAACGATGAATTTTTTTTCATAGTTAGCAAAATAATATCAGGAGAGGGGGCGGTTTTGTATAAATGGCAGGGGAAGTGGCCGGTTATGAGCTGTAAGCAACTAGCCCGCTGTTTGACCAGGAAATTGTTTCAGTGACAACAAGTTTTAAAACAATATTCTAATCGTGGGTCGCCAATAAAGTTCTCTAATAAATACAACTTATGCCCGGCAGCTCAAGCTCGTAGCTTCCTCAACCCTTCACGAATTTCTTAATGAAAACAACATGCTCGTTCTCTGCTTCCAGGATGTAGACTCCTTTTGAAAGCTTTTTTGTCAGCTTGAGGGGAAATTTATTTTCACCAGCATTCAACATCTTTACCTCCTTGTAAATAAGTGCACCCCCAGCATTTATGACCCTGATTGTTGTATTACCAACCGCAGGTTGAATGATCGTTACATTTATATTTTCTGAGACGGGGTTGGGCGAAATGTCCAACGAAAAAGAACCTATACAATCCCTGTTAAGATAGATAACTTCACTTAAAAAGAAGGTACCGTCATCATTGATTGTTTTGAGCCTGAAAAAATAGCCAGGTGATGATCCGAAAGCATACGTAAACTGGTATGACGATTCGGTATTGCTCCTGTTACTGCCGATTGAAGCGGCTGCATTGAAATTGATACCATCCGTACTGTATTCAAGGTCATATTGTTTGCAATCTTGTTCTTCCGTTGTCCTCCAGGTAAGCCTCGCCTTGCAATTGGCAGCATCTCCCCGAAAGCTTATAAGTTTTACAGGCAATATGGTTCCTCCATTGATAATTGTTCCTGTTTGATTAAGTACCCAATTATTTGGATCCACTACAATACCATTTGGAATTTTATTGTATTTAAATTTAAATTGCTGTCCATTAAAAGTAACATATGCTTTTACGGTAGTATCTCCCTGCGCAGATGTGATCTTAAATTCATACAGGCCTTTGAAGAACGGCGTAATACCAGGGGCACTTACGGTTTGACTTACCTGCAAAATAATGCTGTCAGTTGCCTGCATGGTAAATACCATATTAAACGTTGGATACCCTTCGCCATAATACCATTGATTGAAAAAATCAGCAAAATTTTTACCACTGGTAGTTTCGGCCACATGCCTGAAATCCTCGGCCGTAGCAACAGAGTCTTTAAATTGCTGCTGGTAATTTTTTAATGTTTGAAAAAATAAAGTATCATCTTCCATTTCAAAACGAAGATTGTGAATGATTGCAGAGCCTTTATTATAACTAAGCCTGCCACTGAATATCCTGCCTTCATCAAATAGTGACGCATCGGGCACATAAACACTTCCAGTTAGCTGGCTCATCACATTATCATGAATGCTCTGCATGTATGATGCAGCGTTAGTAGTGCTGAATAAAGCAGGTAGTTTTTCAATCGCAAGATATTCGCAATAGCTTGCAAAGCCTTCATTAACCCAGATATGGTTCCAGGTAGCACAGGTTACATGATCGCCCCACCATTGATGCCCAAGTTCATGAGCAATCAGCGTTGAGCCAAAACCACCGGTTGTGGTCATCGTTTGGTGCTCCATACCACCGCCGATATTTGCCTGGCAGTGCCCATATTTCTCATCGCTAAAAGGATACAAGCCAAAAAGTTCGCTGTATTTTTCAATAAAAGACGGCGTCTTATCAAGATTTACCTGGACTGAATTGAAATACGTGTCATTGTTAACAATATAATGCTGTATCAGAATGGAATCTGGCGCCATTGCTGCAGGTTTGGCATAGTTGATATATTCCAGGTAATTACCTGCCGCAAAACTTGGCATATAATAACTCATCATATGCCGTGATTTCCATTGGTATTGTTTTTTATTATTTGGACTATCAACTACGGCTACCAGCACACCATTCGAACCAACTTTATTTGGTCCGGTGGTTTTCACCCAAATATCTGCAGAATCAATTTTATCTTTTAAAATTTGTTTTGCAGGGAACCATTCCCTGGCCTGGTAACTTTCCGAAAGCGAAGCCGTGTATATTAATCCTGTACTCGAACTTGTTCCGGCAAAAACGCCAACGTTGTTTGCCGCCGTTCCATTATAGTAAATTAAGGCCGATACTGTTGAGCCAATTGGCAGGGCTGGTATTAATGGTACAAAAATAAAATCAGCACCCCGGGTGAAATTTTTTCTTACTCCATTGATATAAACAGAATCTACGGTCATGTTATTCTTTAATTCGATATTAAAGGAATCGAGTGGTTGTATCACTTTAGCCACAGTTAGTGCAGTGCCTGCAATAAATGTGCTGCCAGGCTCAACGCTGATATTCAGCTTCAGGTATTTTACATCATAATTGTTCATGGAGGGATACTGGTAATAAGAAGCGCCATCCACGCGTGAAGCAATAGAGGCACGGTTGCACTTTTGATGTTCATGCAGGTTATCATTACCAGATTGCGCCAAGCCGATGTTACCCAAAATAAAAGTCACCAAAAATAAAAAGCAAAATCTCATAGGAATTTTTTAAGGATGTAAATATAATGAATCGACAGGGCTTCAAACCTCAATCATTTTAATATATTTACGAAAAAAAATTCATGGTGAAAATTAACGCAGGCAGGCTTCAGCAACATTTTGAGGAGATGAGCCTTATTGGTAAGATTGGCGAAACCGGCACCTGCCGCCCAACCTTAACGCCACTCGAAAAGCAGGGTTTCGAGCTCGCAGCTTCATGGATGAAGGAAGCGGGCATGACCACACATATTGATCATTTTGGGAATCTTATCGGCAGGCTTGAAGGTACAGATGGATCACTGCCTGTTTTAATGATGGGTTCACACCTGGATTCTCAACCTTACGGCGGCCGCTTTGATGGTGTTGCAGGTGTATTATGTGCAATCGAAGTTGTAAAAACACTTTCAGAAAATAAGATCAAACCTTTAAGAAGTATCGAAGTAATTTCTTTCGCAGATGAAGAAGGCTGGCGCTTTAACAAAGGGCTTTTTGGCTCACGAGGCATTTTAGGAAAGCTGGAAGAAGGCGAATTAGAACGAACAGATAAGGAGGGTATCACAAGGAGACAGGCCTTGATGGATTTTGGTTGTGATCCGGCAAAATTCAAAGAGTCGCAATATGAGCCCGGCAGTATTTTTTGTTTTCTGGAATTGCATATTGAACAGGGGCCGGTGCTGGATATTGCAAACAAACCTATTGGTGTGGTTTCGGGGATATCGGGTCCGCTCTGGCTAACGGTAAAGCTTAAGGGTATGGCAGGACACGCAGGTTCGGTGCCCATGTCTTTGCGTAAAGACGCTTTGTTGGGTGCTGCAGAAATTACAGTGGCATTAAATGAGATCGCGACCCAGGTGCCCGGCGACCCCACCGTTGCCACGGTTGGAACCATGACGGTTTTTCCGGCGAGCAGGAACATCATTGCAGAAGAGGTTGTATTTACCATCGACCTGAGGGATATCGACCTGGACAGGCGTAACCGTTATGAGAAGCAATTGATGGACAAAATTGAAAGTATTACCAAAAAACGTCAGCTTACTTATACTATTACAGAAGATACAAACAGTGCACCCCGCTACTGCGCAGGCTGGATCAAGGAGATCATTCATGAAGAGTGCAAAATGCTTGGCCTGGATGCGCCTGAATTGATGAGTGGACCCTTTCATGATGCGCTTTCACTTTCTTATGTGTGTGATTATGCCATGATCTTTGTAAGAAGCAAAGATGGTATCAGCCATAACCCGCTGGAGTATTCTTCGTATGAGGACCTTGCGCTAGGAGCAGAATTGATGTACGGCACGGTGTTAAAAATTCTTAATGTTCAGTTATGAATTGAGAAAGGTGGATAATGATAACAATTATAACCCCGGCGTTTTTTCTTTTTCATCCTTTCATTCATTTACTAATGAAAATAAAAACCTATCTCGTAAATACTTTCAATTTTAATTGCAGCGCCAATAATAAATTGCTTGAAAA
>JBDSBG010000212.1:0-13644 GCA_039921685.1 Ferruginibacter sp. | reverse complement strand
TATGAGCAAGGGTGGTTTTTCCTGCACCTATGTTCCCCTCAATCGTAACAAAATTATATTTCATTTCGGCTGCAAAATAAGTGGAAAGAACCTAAGCCCGGTCAAATTTTTTTCACAGCGAGTTTATCGGGGCAGGCATTTAATAAATGCGATATGGTTTTATTAAGTACCGGGTGAATAAAACGGGCTGATAATTCATTGAGCGGAACCAATACAAACCTGCGTTCCTGGATAAAGGGGTGGGGAATAGTGAGCGTTTCTGTACTGATGATGTCTTTGTTGAAAAATAATATGTCAATGTCTATGATCCGCGGCGCATTTTTTACCGTTCTTATTCTTCCCATATTCGTTTCAATGTCAAGAATTGCATGCATTGTTTCAGCAGCGCTTAATTTGGTTTCAACAACTACAACCTGGTTCATAAAATCAGGTTGATCTGTTTTTCCCCATGCTGCTGTTTGATAAAGCCTGGACTGACGGGTTATCATTCCAATCTTTTTTGTTATTTTTTTTTGAGCTTTGGCTATTTGCTGACTGCTGTTGCCCATATTACTGCCCAGCAAGAGATAGGTTTTATTCATTAGATAGAGAATAGCCTTTTGTCGGGCCTGAAAGATTTTGTTTTGTTGATCCTGATTTTCTTAAAATCAGCATGAAGCGGGTTAATAAGAAAATTGTTTTCCTCCAATACGACAGCTGAGGGAACTTTTAAAATTAAAGATTGTTTCGACCTGATGAATTCATCGCCCATGAACCTGCTGTAATCATCATCTTCGATCCAGTTATTTTTTAATTTGGGTAAAGTGATCTCCCTGATATCCATGGTATCAGGAAAATAAATATATACCAGATCCAGCTCAACAGCATAATCTTTGAATTGCGTATGAACCAGCATTTCAAGAAGCGCCAGTGAAATGAATTCAGTAGTATATAACATAGGAACTCCCTTCGAGTTCCAGCGGGCGCCATTTAATTTTGCGCCTGTTCCTGAAAGGTCATTGCTATAAAGGCTGTTTGATATCCTGTAAACGATCATGCAAATAATCCATGTTGTATTCTTCCTAATTGTGTTAAAACTTTTTCAATGCCATCCAGTGATTGGAGTGACTCTAAAGAAAGTGTACCTTCCAGCATCGAAGGATTTCTTTTTAACCAGTTGTAAAAATTTTGAATATTACCAAAGGCAAGTTTTCCTTCCTTTATCACTTTGTCAATTTGTAAAGCCCTTTCAGCATTGATTGCAGCGAAACTACCATTGCCTTTTGCATAGCGCTGCAACGTGCGCTCGCTGAGGTGGAGGATGCCAGCCCATTCAGCCTGGGTGAACGGCGTTTTATCTGCAATTTTTTTAAATTCGGAATAATTAAAATCTTTTACTTGCGGAACTGCTTTAAGTGATTTGTAAGGAACAACAGCCTCCTTCAGATGAGATGGCTTCGATTCCTTTTGAGGCTCTGTTTTTTTTGATAATTTTATTTGCTTTTTCATAAAGCGTCTTTTGTCCACAAATCTACGACATTTGTCCTGGAATTCTATTTATTTTTATTTTTTTTACAATAGCTTTACAAACTTAAATTGTGTTAACAGGATGAAATATAACCAGCTAAGAGCCATGCTTGCCATAACAAAGGCAAGCCTGAGATCTATAACCAGGAGCCCTTCAGCACTTATTTTCAGTTTTATTTTTCCATTTATTTTCATCATTGTTTTTGGCTTTATTGGGGGTAATGGCGGAAAGCAATCCTACAAGATTGTTATGGACCCATCCTCAGATACCATAAATGACCTTTACACGGCATTAAAGAACACAGAAGGAGTCAGGATACTGAAATACAAAACTGCGTCTGAACAAAAAGAGAAACTTGATGAAGGAAAGTTTGCCGGGGTCGTCTCGATCACAAAAAATGTGGGATCAGCAAAACCTTACAGCGTCAGGATAAGCAGCACATCCTCTAGTAGTGATCAATGGCCCCAATTAAAAGCATTGATTGAAAGGAAAATAAGTGAAGTAAGCGATAAAAATTATGCAGGAAGGCCTTCATACGCCGAATTTGAATTCAACTATAAGAGAGATATCACAGAAATAAGAGAATACAAAACGATTGATTTTATTTTGCCTGGGCAATTGGGATTTTCATTATTAAGTACAGGCGTATTTGGAGTAGCATTTATGTTTTTTAACTTAAGGAATACGTTGGTGCTTAAACGCTTTTTCGCAACACCCATCAGCCGCACCTTTATCGTTTTAGGAGAAGGATTGAGCCGCGTCACATTCCAGATGATAACAGCAGTAGTTATCATTACTGTTGGTTATTTCTGCTTCGGATTCACACTCATCCATGGTTTTGAAACCTTTTTTGAAATGCTGGTTCTAAGTTTTATGGGCCTCGTAGTGTTTATGGGCTTTGGATACATTATCAGCGGGCTTGCAAAAAGTGATAGTTCGATCCCTCCCTTTGCCAACCTGATAACCATGCCGCAATTTTTATTGAGTGGCACTTTCTTTTCGATAGACGCCTTTCCCCACTGGTTGCAGATCGTTGCTAAACTATTGCCACTTACATACCTTAACCAGGCAATGAGAAGCGTTGCTTTTGAAGGCATCCATTTTTGGAATGTTACTACAGCAATTTCTTTGGGCTCAATGCATTTTCAGTTACCGGTTGTATTCATTTTACTCCTGTGGGGGATTGTTGTGTACGCAGTGGCTATTAAAGTTTTTAAATGGGAATGATATCATGCATAAGTTAAAAGCTTTCGTCTTTGTTTTAGCGGGACTGTTTATCATCATAACACTGATCTCCTTACTGATGCCGTCAAAAGTAATGACAGTAAGGGCAGTGGTCGTACATGCTGATCAACGTTTTCTTATTTCACAGATAAATGACCTGGGAAACTGGAAGCAATGGCATCCTGTGTTTATGAACGATAGCAACAGCATAGCAATAAAGAATTCGTCTAAAGGCGTGAATGATTTTGCGACCTGGACCACAAATGGGAAACTAAATAAATTCCTTATAACCGAATCTGCCGCAAATCATATTAGAGCATCTTTGATGAGGGAAGGTGAAAATGATGTTGCAAATGTCATTAGTATCAATCCTGTGAATGATAGCACCACGGTGCAGGTAGAGTGGCGGGTACTTACAACCTTAAAATGGTATCCCTGGGAAAAATTTTACGGAATTTTCATTGATAAACTTTCCGGGCCGGGATATGAACTGGCGTTGAATAATTTAAAGGAACTGGCCGAGAAATGAAACTGTAAATTGTGAACAGTGAAATCGGAGTATTAGCACATTTATTATAACAAAGCATCGAAATATACCTGTTTTAAATCGACATCTCTTTTGATATCAAAGCCACGAATTTTTAACATTCATCACTCACTTATTCACCCGGGAAAGCTGACCTTCCCCATACTCACTGCAGGAAAATAATTATTGCTGTCACCAAAATTATATCCATTTCCTGCCACCGATTCATTGGCAAGTATCGCAAACAGTATCGCTTCTTTTGCATCGGGGTCAATATTTTTTTCGGCTGTGCTGTGGATTGGAATACCAGGTAATAATTGCTTTAGATTGCCAATCAGCAAGGGATTGTGTATTCCACCACCACTTACAAAAACCTTACAGAGATCATTCGCTTTTAGCTTGAGGATAGCATCAGCGATTATACTTGCAGTGAATTGATTTAACGTTGCCATAATATCGGCAATTGAGAGCGAAGCAGTATTGCTTTTGTTTAAAGCATTTTCCAAAAAATATAAATTAAATAATTCAGGTCCCGTTGTTTTTGGAAATGAGCGTTGAAAAAAATCATCTTCCTTTAAAGTGTTCAGTAAACCTGCATGCACATTTCCTTGTTTTGCAATTGAGGCATCTTTATCAAAATATTTTCCCGGAAAATTTTTTTGCATCCAGGCATCCATCATGCTGTTCCCGGGGCCAATATCCGAACAGGTAATAATATTGAAGGGTGCTCCTGCAGGTAGAAATGTGAAGTTAGCAACACCACCAATGTTCAACAAAATGGTATCATGTGCTGTGTCAGAAAATAAAATAAAATCCCCATAGGCTGCCAGTGGAGCTCCCTCACCACCGGCAGCAATGTTTTTTTGCCTGAAATCACTAATGGTAATGATACCAGTCTTCACAGCAATATGATCCCCATCTCCGATTTGTAACGTGGCATTGCCAAATTTTTTATTTTGATGCAAATGTATGGGCGCATGATAGACCGTTTGCCCGTGGCTGGCGATAAGATCAACATCCTGGCTATTGATATTCCATTTTTGCAAACAACCATTTACAATTGCTGCATGTTTCGTTCCGATCCATTCATTTAAAACACAAAGTTTTTCCAGGCTAATTTCTTTCCTGGAAAAAATACTTTTTACTTCTGCTTTGAAATCTTCCTCATATTCAATGGTAGCAAACTGCAGCAATGACAGTTTAGTATTGACGCCGTTTCCTTTTATTTCACATATGGCAATATCCAATCCATCGATGGATGTGCCGCTCATTAAGCCCACAATGATCCGGGAATCTTTTTTGCCAATGCTATATAACTTCTCTAATCCTTCATTCATTCATTGAATTTTTTATAAATTGAAGATTGCGTTTAATCCCATTGAACTTTGTTCTCTTAATAGCAGAATCTTTAAAGATCACTTTGAAATTTTCTTCTGTAAGTTCTTCCCATTCCGAAGTGCTAAAATTTAATACTTCAGGTATTGGAGAAAAGTTTAATTCGGACGTAGGTTTAGAGAATCGGTTCCATGGGCAAACATCCTGGCACACATCACAGCCAAATAACCAGTTGTCAAATTTGTTTTTCATTTCATCGGGGATCAACATTTCTTTTAGCTCAATGGTAAAATAAGAAATGCATTTGCTTCCATCTACAACTTTGTCCGGCAATATCGCTTCTGTTGGGCAACTGTCAATACATTTTGTACAGCTTCCACAATAATCTTTTGCAAAGCCATCATCATATTCAAGTTCAACATCAACAACAATGGTTGCAATAAAAAAATACGAGCCTTGTTTTTTGTTGATGAGATTTCCATTTTTACCAATCCAGCCCAGGCCACTTTTTTGTGCCCATGTTCTTTCAAGTACCGGAGCACTATCAACAAATCCTCTTCCGCTAATCTCCCCGATGTTTGTTTTCAGTAATGAGAAGAAAAGCTGAAGTTTGTTCCTGATCACTTCATGATAATCTTTTCCATAAGCATATTTTGCAACCTTTGGTTTGTCGTCATCCTGCAAGATTGTCGGAAAATAATTTAGTAATAAAGTTATAACCGACCTTGCACCGGGAACGAGTTTCGAGGGATCTGTCCTAAGGTCAAAATAATTCTCCATGTATTGCATATTCCCATGCATGCCTTTGTGTAACCAGGTTTCAAGCCTCCTGGCATCTTCACTTAAGAACACAGCTTTTGCAATTCCGCAAAATTCGAAACCAAGTTCTAAAGCAGTTTGCTTTATGAATTGTGTATGTTTAGATGGAGCATTCATTCCAGGGCTGAAAAATAATTTATTATCTCCATAAAAATTCAAAAGCCCTGTAACTTATACAGGGCTTGAAAAAATGAGTGATCTTAATTAGAAATTAATATCATACCCTATTAATCCAATTAATTCAAAATATCCAAAACCATGTGTAGCCCTGTTGCCTTTCATGGTAGGTGTACAAGCCAACGCATTTACGTACCGTACATAACCTGTCTTGGCAGTAAATTCAAAGAAGAACTTCTTTAATGCATACAATCTTATTCCGCCTTCAGCGCCAAAATTATAACCTGCCACATGAAAATTATTATTCAAGCGTTCACCACGCCATGTGAAATCGGTTCTTGGAATATTTATTCCTGCGCCCAGTTTCCAAATATAATTTAGAAGCGGCCTTCCGCTTTTTTTCGTGGTAAATAAGCTATGTTGTTTCACATAATTAATATGCAACCAGTTGGCTCCATCGGTATGCTCGAAATGCAGGAATGTTTCCCTGTTCATAATGCTGTCGCCGTTAACAGGTTTGCCATCAATTCTTCCCGTAACACGTGCACTTTGACCATCGGTAACAACATACTTTGCATGGTCAAAATTTATTTCAATCGCCCTTGTATGCATTTTGTTGAGGTAAAATCCAACACGGTAATTGTATTGTGGAATTGATACTTCTAAAGGTTCTTTATAAACCGCATCCATATCAGGCTTATCATGGGCCTTCACATTGTGTAAAGTGAAATCATTTCCATTACTCATTTTGAAATGAATACTGCTTTTGGTATACCATTCGGTATTGTAGCCCCACTGCACATACATTCCGTTGATGAGCCGATTATGATTTTTTTGGGCGAACGAATGAAAACCAATAATGAGGCAAAAGAAGAGGATGGTGAAGGTGCGCATGCTGGTTGTGTAAAATTTCCCACAAATTTAAGCAAAAGCTTGGCATTTGTACAGCTTTATCTACGAAAGCACCTGTAAGATTTGCAGTTATAAAAAGATAAAGCTGTTATCTAGTCAGGTCAGAAGAGTTATTCACGCCATTATTACCTTCTTTTGGTTTGGATGGCCATTTGATGTATGGGTCACATCTTGCAAAAAAAACCTAATTTATGAATCTAAATAATTTCACAATAAAAGCTTCTGAAGTTGTGCAATCGGCACAGCAACTTGCTTTTAATGCGCAAAACCCAAACATTGAAAATGAGCATTTGCTTAAAACTTTGTTGACGATGGATGATTCCCCCATCGAGTATCTGTTGAAAAAAAATAATGTTACAATCAATCTGGTTCAAAACAAGCTTGATGAACTTTTAAAAAAATTGCCTAAAACTACGGGGCAGCCTGCCGAGGCGATGGGGCGGGATGCGAATGCGGCCCTTCTTCGTGCAGGTTCGGTCCTGAAATCTTTCGGCGATGAATTCGTAACACCCGAACATATTTTACTGGCCATCCTTCAAGGTAATGACGGCCCGGCAAAATTGTTAAAAGATGCAGGACTTACCGAAAAAGGATTGATTGCGGTTATAAAGGAACTGCGCAAAGGAACTACGGTATCATCTCAGACACAGGAAACGCAGTTTAATGCGTTGAACAAATATGCAAAGAACTTAAATGAAATGGCTCGGGCAGGCAAACTAGACCCTGTGATAGGCCGGGATGAAGAAATCCGGAGGACGCTCCACATACTCAGCCGGCGCACAAAGAATAACCCTATTTTAGTAGGTGAGCCAGGTGTAGGAAAAACAGCTATTGCAGAAGGGTTGGCGATGCGTATCATAAATGGCGATGTGCCGGAAAACCTACGATCAAAAGTGATTTACGCCCTCGATATGGGGCAGCTGATTGCCGGGGCTAAGTATAAAGGAGAGTTTGAAGAACGTTTAAAATCAGTGGTGAAAGAAGTTATTTCGGGTGAGGGTGAAATTGTGTTATTCATTGATGAGATACATACGCTTGTTGGTGCCGGGGGCGGTGATGGTGCCATGGATGCGGCAAATATCTTAAAGCCGGCTTTGGCGAGGGGAGAGTTGAGAGCAATTGGAGCGACCACTTTATCTGAATATCAAAAATTCTTCGAAAAGGATAAAGCCCTTGAACGCCGTTTTCAAAAAGTAATGATTGATGAACCTACTGTTGAAGATGCAATTTCCATTTTGCGTGGATTGAAAGACAGGTATGAAACCTATCATCATGTAAGAATCAAAGATGAAGCAATTATTGCTGCTGTGGAATTATCCCATCGATATATCAGTGATCGTTTTTTACCCGATAAAGCAATTGATCTTATAGATGAAAGTGCAGCAAAACTTCGCCTGGAAATGAACTCAATGCCGGAAGAACTGGATAAACTTGAAAGGCAGATCAGGCAACTGGAAATTGAAAGAGAAGCGATTAAAAGAGAACACGATGACGTGAAACTTAAGGCCCTGAATACCGAAATAGCAAATCTTTCAGTTGAAAGAGATACATATATGTCTAAATGGAAACAGGAAAAAGAAATAGTTGAAAAGATCCAGAATGGAAAAGCAGACATTGAAAAATTAAAACAGGAAGCAGAGCAGGCAGAACGCAATGGCGATTATGGAAAAGTTGCAGAGATCCGTTACGGGAAAATCAAAGAACAGGAGACATTAATAACTGAACTCACCACCCAGCTCAATGAGCTGTCAGAAAAAAGGCTTTTAAAAGAAGAAGTGGACGGGGAAGATATTGCAGAAACAGTGGCAAAAGCTACCGGCATTCCGGTGATGAAGATGATGCAAAGTGAAAGAGACAAATTGCTGAAGCTGGAAGATGAATTACATAAAAGGATAGTTGGGCAGGACGAGGCCATTGAAGCAGTAGCAGATGCCATTCGACGCAGCCGGGCGGGATTACAGGATTCACGCAAACCAATTGGTTCTTTTATATTCCTAGGAACTACCGGAGTTGGTAAGACGGAACTGGCAAAGGCTCTTGCGGATTATCTTTTTGACGACGACAGCATGATGACTAGAATTGATATGAGTGAGTACCAGGAAAAACATTCAGTGAGCAGGTTGGTGGGTGCACCTCCAGGCTATGTTGGATATGACGAGGGTGGACAGCTTACGGAAGCGGTCAGACGCAAACCTTATTCTGTTGTTTTACTCGACGAAATTGAAAAAGCCCATCCCGATGTATTCAATATTTTATTACAGGTATTGGATGATGGACGGCTTACCGATAATAAAGGAAGGGTAGTGAATTTTAAAAATACCATCATCATCATGACCAGCAATCTGGGTAGCCAGGTGATCCAGGATAATTTTGAAAATGTAACGGAAATGAATAAGGAAGAAGTTGTTGATAAAACAAAAGGTGAAGTAATCAGCCTCTTGAGGCAAACCATTCGGCCGGAATTTTTAAATCGGATCGATGAGATCATCATGTTTCAACCTTTAATGAAAAATGAGATCAAGGGAATCATCGGCATACAATTAGATAATCTTAAAAAGCTGGTTTCTCAAAATGGCATCGATCTTAAATTCAGTGATTATGCCCTTGATTTCCTTGCTGAAAATGGATACGATCCTCAATTTGGAGCAAGGCCTTTAAAAAGGCTCATTCAAAAAGAGATTGTTAATAAATTAAGCAAGCGAATCCTCGCGGCAGATATTGATAAATCCAGGCCGGTTTTGGTAGACGTTTTCGATGGTACAGTGGTATTTCGGAATGAGGCAGCCCCCGCTGTCATTGCAGGGTAGTTAACATTAGGGGGATAAATTAAACCGTTATTTAATAGGTTGATAATCAGTTAAAATTTTACCTTTTTTGGGAAAATATGCTGCAAGGTTTCTAAAACATTTTAAATAACACTATCTTCATCCGATTTCAGGGGTCAAATTAGCGATTCGTGAAATTAATAACTAATATGTAATTGTTGGGCTAAGTAACAACAACAGTTCAAAGAATCAAAAGAAAAAAAACATGGCATTCAAAAAAGAAGTGGTTGAAATTATTGAACCAAAAGACGTTTTCGTAGGCAACGTTAAAGCAGAAGTAACATTAGAAGAATTTGGCGAATATGAAAGTGAGGTTTGCGCCAAGGCAAATGAAGTTGTAAAAAAATTACTGGAAGATTATGATGGAAAGATCAGATTCAATTTCAGGCATTTTCCCCTAACAAACATACATCAGAGAAGCCTTAAAGCGGGAGAGGCAGCGGTAGCTACAGCGCAGGAAGGCAAGTTTTGGGAAATGCATAATATATTATTTGCCAATCGTAGAAATTTAGGCACCACCAGCCTGAAATTGCATTCAAAGGAAGCAGGGGTGAACAACAAAAGATTTTTAGATGAACTTGTAAATGCTACTTACGGCTGGCAGGTGCAGGGAGATCTCCGGGAAGGACTTAACCGTGGTGTAAAAGACGTTCCCACATTTTTTGTAAACGGTGTACTCGTTACCGGGAAACCCACTTACGATGAACTAAGTAAAGCAATTGACGCGGCGTTAAAAAAAGTAAAGAAAAAAGTGCCTGCTGCAAAACAAAGAGCATAAAATATTATAGCCATCAATTTAATTGATGGCTTTTTTATTTTAGGTAAAGCATTGCAGTATTTGATAATCATCTGTTTGTAAAATTTACCTACTGTTTTATTTGAGGTCGATTTCGACTTTTATTGAGGGATTGATTTTTCTCTTCAATGCTGTTTTGATAAACTTTTATTCAATCACTAGTCATGATCGGTTTTAAGGCCACATTGCTGAAGTTTGATAAACAGGGGGAGAAAACGGGTTGGACCTATATTTTGATTCCTGCTAAAATTGCCCGGAAAGTTAAGGCGGGGAATAAGAGATCTTTTCGCATTAAAGGTAGAATTGACGATTTCAGAATTGAACACGTGGCCCTGCTGCCCATGGGGGGCGGAGATTTCATTCTGCCTGTAAATGCAACTATGCGGAAAGCCATAAAAAAAAATAAGGGGGCAGTTGTTGTTTTAGAAATGGAGGAAGACAAAGCACCCTCCAAATTATCTCCTTCATTATTAGTTTGTCTTAACGACGATGCGGACGCCAGGGAATATTTTTCGAAACTACCGCCGTCGCACCAACAGTATTATTCAAAATGGATTGAAACAGCAAAAACCGACGAAACAAAAACAAAAAGAATAGCTACCTGCCTTGATGCTTTTGCTCATAAATTAAGCTATTCTCAAATGATGCAAATGCACAAAAAAGATATGTTAGGCTAATCTTCCACTTCAACATAGTATTCCAACAAATTCTTTCCATCAACCATCACCTTTACAGGATAGGTATCCGCTTTCTTAAATGTATAAGCGAACCTGACCGCCCCGCCGTTATCCGTAAAATTCATGGGCTCGGGCTTTGATTGTTTGTTTCCCTCTCCTATAACCAGAGAAATATTTGAGATAGCCCTGGAAGGATTATAATTGAAACTAAAATTTACGGCAGTCGCAATCTTTGTTTTTATATATCCGGTTACTGGCATCGGTTTTTGAAGTCCGTATGCATATGCATTATTACCAATCACCGGAAGGGAATAGAACTCTTTCATACTTTTTTTATCGTCTCCCAGTTCCCATGCACTGTTATCCGGATGATGGTCAAGATTAAACAGCTTTTTATCTGCAAAGAAATATTCGCTGGTAAATTGTTTTGTGAAGACGCTCATTTTACTGTCAGGGAAACCACTTGCACTTGCCACATCAACATAGAACCATTTATCCGGGCTCTCCCCAAGCTGAACAACATTCCACGAATGATTTACTTCGTCGGCCTTATTATTTATATCTGCGGCAGATTTTTTTACATAACCGTCCACTACCAGGCAGCGAATGTTCGCCAAGCTGCACATTTCCTGGAACAGGTTTGCAAAACCCAGCGGAGTGGTTTTACGAAACTGGACCACCGAAACCGGATCAATTTTTTTTGTATCATTTGACCGCATGGCTTTTGGGTCGAGGGATATATTATTCGCTATCCAAAAAAAGATAGCACGGGCCTTGTCTTTCTTATCACCGAATTTCCTGGTCAATGTATCCGCAATGGTTGCCACATTAAGGGTTTCCAGTGCACCGAGGTTTTTTACATATCCGTCATTAGCCGATAAAGGCATTTCTACGGGCTGAGCTTTTAATGTATTTATTCCTAAAATAAGGAGGAAGAGATAGATCTTTTTCATGGATTAAAAATAATCAACCCTGGCTTAAGTATTATAAAATAAAAGTTATTTCTGGCGCACAATGCTTGTCACCTATTTGTCTTAGCACTTTAACGCGTAATAAGGAATTTAAACTTTTAAAATAATGAAAACCATTAAGGCACAAAAAAGCCCTGCGTTAAACAGGGCTTAGCTTGTAAATTTTCTATTATCTCAAAAACAATATCTCACGATATTTTGGAAGTAACCATAAACTATCATCTACCATCAGCTCCAGCTTATCGGCATGATACCTGATCAGGTCAAAGTAATTTGCTTTTACATCATCACAGTAAGCAATTGCTTTCGCTCTTGTGTCTGCGATCTCGTTTGCTCTTTTTCTTGCATCGATCATCTTCTCCACATTTGTACTGATTACATTAATGTGTTCAGATAACTGAATGAGAATTGCTTTTTGCCCTGCGTACGCAGTTTCTGGTAAACCCGCTTCCTTCAAGCCTTTGATGTTTTCCAATAAAATATTCTGGTACTTTAATGCGGATGGAAGTATGAGTGTTGTTGCCAGGTCGCCCATTACCCTTGCTTCGATTTGTACTTTCTTTACGTATTCCTCCAGCATGATCTCATGCCTTGCTTCCAGTTCCAGGTGATTGTATATCTTATTATCAGCAAATATCTTTTTCGACTTTTCCGTGCCATAAGCATCAAGTGCCAGCGGTGTTGTTTTTACATTTGGCAGTCCCCTTTTGGCAGCTTCCTTCTCCCAGTCGTCGCTGTAGCCATCACCTTCGAATAAAACCTTTTTGCTGTCTACAATATATTTCTGGATAACCTGCATGATGGCAACTTCTTTCTTTTCACCTTTTTCAATAAGGCCATCTACCTCTGTCTTAAAATTCTTAAGTGTCTCAGCCATGATCGCATTCAATACTGTCATCGGCGTAGCACAATTTGCAGATGATCCCACAGCACGGAATTCAAATTTATTTCCCGTGAATGCAAAGGGAGAGGTCCGGTTGCGGTCGGTGTTATCAAGCATCAATTCAGGAATGCTTTTATGAATATCCAGTTTCAGAATGGCCTCATCCTGTTCGTCGAATTTACCACCTACGCGTTTTTCTACCTGGTTGAGTACATCGGTTAAATATTTGCCAATGAATATCGAAATGATGGCCGGCGGCGCTTCATTCGCTCCTAAACGGTGATCATTACCCGCACTTGCGATAGAGGCCCGTATCAATTCTGAATAATCATGAACCGCCTTAATTGTATTCACAAAAAAGGCCAGGAACATTAAATTGGTTTTTGGAGTTTTGCCAGGTGCCAAAAGGTTTACCCCGGTATCTGTGGCCATGCTCCAGTTGTTGTGTTTCCCACTTCCGTTTATCCCGGCAAATGGTTTTTCATGTAACAATACTACGAGATTGTGACGCTTAGCTACACGGCTCATTATATCCATTAGCAATGTATTGTGATCTACTGCTAAATTTATTTCTTCATAAATGGGAGCGCATTCAAATTGTGCCGGAGCAACTTCGTTGTGCCGTGTACGTAAGGGAATACCAAGCCGGTAAGATTCTTGTTCAAAATCCCTCATAAAAGCGTACACACGTTCCGGTATGGCGCCAAAATAATGATCATCCAGTTGTTGCCCTTTTGCAGGGGCGTGGCCAAATACAGTTCTGCCGGTAAGCAAAAGATCGGGCCTGGCATTGGCAAGGCCTGCATCCACAACAAAATATTCCTGCTCCCACCCAAGGGTAGCATTTACTTTGGAAATATTTTTATCAAAATACTGGCACACATCTACCGCCGCCTTATCAAGCGCAACCAAAGCTTTCAACAACGGTGTTTTTGTATCAAGTGATTCACCGGTATATGAAACAAAAATGGTAGGAATGCAGAGCGTTTTTCCCTGGCCAATCTCCATCACAAATGGTGGAGAGGAAGGATCCCAGGCAGTATAACCCCTCG
>JBDSBG010000211.1:0-8171 GCA_039921685.1 Ferruginibacter sp. | reverse complement strand
TAGATGCCAGGTATTCCTGAAATTCTGGTATGAAAGTATCATCAATACTGATATGAAAAGTTGAAGGGTCTTTCAAGGCAGTTTTTAATACATCTATAGAAATGCCCGGCATCAATTCCGCAGCTACTGCTAATACGGTATCTAATCTTAAACGGCTAATGGTGTCGGAATCCTTTTCCCAGTCAAACTTTTTTTCTTTGAGTTTTTTCTTAAATGCATCAAACACACCTTCTTTATCTAATTGCTTTTCCAACAACCTTGCCAATGGAATATTGGAAGCATTATAACCTCTGAACTTATTGAACTGGTTAACGAAGATGCGGGTTATTCGCTCGTTATTTTGATCACCAGATACATTGTCCACGTTAAAAAGAATGGTATCCACTTCCTGCTTTTCTAATTGATTTTTAAGCTTTCGAATTTGAGCAGGAGTTACATCATCTATATCACTTTCTAATCCAGCTAATGAAGTTTCCAGGTGAAGTAATGCTTCTTCTTTATAATCGGGATGCAGGCAATAATGGACATATTTTAAAAAATGTGATTTACCTGATCCATAGTATCCATTAATCCAAATGCCTGATTTTCCAGATTTACCATTAAGAATAGTGTCCAGCATTTTATAAATATGCTTAACTAAATCCCTCGTAAAAACGTATTCCTTAATCTCCGAATCAATAATTTCTTTTTTGTCGTCGCCTACAACAACCGCAGCATTAATATGGCGGGTTATATCCCGTTCAAATATTTCTTGAATCTTCATATGGGTTATTTATCAGTTTAATAGCTCTATAAGGATTTTCGTCGTTTAACTTATCAAACAAATGACAGGTATCGTCTACCCGTCCTGGATAAAATACAACCACTTTAAATTTACCAGTAGTATATTTTTCAAAATTGCTTATGAATTTACTGGCACGGAGGTACGGAAAAATTTGTCCAAAGCCTGTTATGAATACATAACTTTTCTTTTCATTATTTGGATTCGGCAATTCCAGGTGATTTGTAACTCTACTATTTAGCCATTCAAAAAATCTTTCTTCACCGGCTTTAGTTGATAATAAACTATTTACTGTTTCCGGCTCTTCCGATTCTATTTGCAGTAATTCTTCAAGCATATTGCTTTCGCCGAAATGTTGCAGTTTTAAATATTCTATTAATTCTTCAAAAATATTTATCATAAGCACATCAACGTAATTGTCCGGCCTTTTCAATCGTGTTTTTATGGTTTCAATCTCCTTTCTGATAGCGTATTCGTTTTCCGGCTTATATAAATACATATAAGTTGGCCAGAACAAGTTTCCTGTACCAGGATCTTGAAATGATTTATCAGCTAGTTTCTCGTACAATTCAGCAATCGTCATTTACAATAATTTAGAACAGTTTGTTTCTCATCGTTATTTAATAAAAATATATCTAATGCCCATGGCTCATTGCCATTAATGAAAAAACGATAAAATTCATATTCGACTTCCGATTTTTGAAGCTTTCCATTTTGGACTATTCCAGTTTCATTTAACATCCGGATATAATTTGTTATGCATTTCTTTTTTGTCGATTCCGACCAGCCATTAACTGTTTCATCCTTTGATGCCAGTTCATCTAGGTACATTTTATAAGGAAAAAAATCCGCTTCGTGCCTGTACGCCCAGAATCCTGGCAAGGTTACTTTAAAATGGAAGTCCCAAACTAATTGATAGGATTTGCAACATAAGAAAAACAGCAGCTTTTTCCTTTCTTCTGCGGAAACAGCAGCATAATGTTGCCAGAAATCCATATTTACGGCTTCAATTCTCTTTTTCAATTCCGTCACCACTCGTTTCCTTGCCGATTCAGTATTAATTTTAAGGTATAAATTATCCCTGACCTCCTGCTGTAGGAAATCCTTAATTCCTACTTGTTGAATGTATGGTAAAATAGCTTCAAACTCGTTGAAAAGAATCCCTCCTGCTGTAAATGACGCCGAATATGCCATGTTGCAAGATTATTAAATATTCTTTAAACAAAGCTGAGTAGTATATTAAAATAAACTGTAGGAGTTTGCCTATATTTACTCTGCAAACTTCACTTTACTATCAGCAGCCTTAAAAATCTAATGTTATGGCAAAAAAACCTCTTTCTGGAAAGCCCAAAAAGCCATTACTCCCAGAGAAAAAGCCAAAGCCTCTTTTGCCTAATTCACCAAAAAAGCCGCTCCTACCAGAAAAAAAACCTAAAAAGCCATTACTAAAAGGTGAATAGATAGAATATCTATTTAGAGCTTTGTCTGTTCTTCACATAATAAGCCATACATGATTTTTTAAGTGCAAGCTTCTTGATATTTATCATAAATTATTTTAGATTACAAAAATGGAGGTTGGGCTTGCAATGAAAGTGCAAGCCAATTTTTTCTAATATTGTACTATTGCTTTCTCTAAAATGCTTTTAATTTCCATTCGAAACGCCTTCGGTTCTTTCACTTCTACATTATCTCCAAAGCCAAGGATCAGCGATTTCAATTCCTTATTTATAATAAGAGAAATCTTTATTAAACATCTGCCATCTTTATATGTTTTGAGGGTTTGCTGGCTATGGTGTAGTTTTTTTGTAATAATATAAGGTGCCCTATCCTTAGTAAATAATAATTCAATTCCTTCTACAGAAGCTCCGGCCACATTTGTTACTCCAATAATATTTGTAAAGTAGGCTTCGGCATCAAAGGTTTCATTTTCGTTGTACTTTTCGGACGTTATTTTAATTACTTGCATTCTATCAAGCGCCATATTTTCTACTCTATTGTTTTTATCACTCCAGCCAAAAAGAAACCAACGGTTATTAAATTCTTTAAGAAAATATGGATGTATAACCAGCTCTGCCGCTTCATTGGCATAAAAATGACGGTAACTGATTTTCAATACTCTTTTATTAATAATCGATTCATAAATGTCCCCAAGGTTATCAGATCCTAATGCTGTAGGTGGATTTTCAAAAGCAATTACAGACTTTTTATCATCTGTAGACAACTTAATTTTGTTTTCCAGCCTTTGAATTATTTCTGCTATCTCATCTGCAATTGTAAAGCCCTTTATTTGTTGCATCAGGTGTACTGTTTCTTTCAAACGGGTGATATCCTCTTCTTGTAACGGTAGCTTAATAATAGAAAATTCTGGATCTTCATAATAATAAATTACTGAAGCGCCATCTCTTTTATTTTCTATGGGCGCACCATACTCTGCTTGCATACTTTCCAAATCGTATCTTATCTGGCTTAAAGAAATAGAAGAGGCAGATCCATAGCTTGCTAGTAGTTTTTCATTCACTACGTCCAATAACTTTTTTTTACTCCATTTATGAAGGCGATTTCGCAAACATTCATCAATAATTTCAAATCGAAAGCGGGCAGCTTTGTTTATGGGCATAAAAACTATATTAAGTAATTACTCTTCAAAACTCAACCATTTAACTTGAAGTTTCTTTGATTCCTCAATTCATACTCTCATACCCAGCCTCAACCTATTCCTCTCCCACTCTTTTGCCTCAATGGTTGCATAAAAAGATCTACATGCATCCATTGAACTTTTGAGTTGACATCTATTGAAATGTCAACTCAACCCATCTACGGCAAATAACCAACCCTGGTATCAGCATAATGTATGGGAACAGCGAATTTATCAAATTCGTTTGTGGCTTCCCGTTTGGTATTTAATTCTTCTTTTTATTCTTAACTTCTTTCAACATCTTCTTTTCCTCCCCATCCAGTTTTCTTTTCAATTTGGCAACATCTTCTGCGACTGGTAATGCCTCTGGTTTTACACCTCGTTGCTTCAACATTTCCCTTACGGCAATATTATTATCAATATGTTCTTTAGATATTTTTGAATCGCCTTTAAGATCTTTTTCCGTAACATTATGGCTGGTTAGTTCGGTAGCAAAATCCTTTGCTTTTATTGTAAGTGTAGGCAAAAAATCAGCGAGTGCCCGGCTCGCAGGCAGGCCCAGTTGCTTTTTCATGTCGGCAGTGGTAAAACCACCAAATAAAGCCTGGTCGCCTTTGGAACGTATAAGTGCAAAGCTCTTTTCATCTACCCCTCTTTCGTAAATAATACCGGATAATTGCTTTTCAGCCTTGGAAAGTTTGTCCCTGGCATAAACCCTTGCTACATCCAGTAATCGCTGTTCAATAATTTCCTGCCTGCGTGTTTGAACGGCGAAATAGGTTTGAGCAAATGCTATAGCGGGCTTGGATGAATCTCCATTTTGAGCTACCAGGTAACAGGCATATCTTGTAAGGGCAATGTCATCCACTTCACGCTGTGCGCCTTTTCCAAGATCGATCATTTTGTTGACGTCAACGAAATGATCATGAACTAATACCCCTCCCGAAATACAGGCTGTTTTGGCTTTATCAATTACTTTTAAGAAGTTTCGCCAGTCTGTATAATTATAAATATTCTGCAACTCACGAGCACTCCAGCATTCCACTCCTTGTATTTCATAGCTGGCAGCTTCAAATTGCTGCAATAATTGTAGAATCAATTCTTTTTTCATACAAATCGTTTTCAAATTTCCGTCAATTCATCAAATACAGCCTCACCTCCAACCTCGACCAATTCCCCTCCCATTCTATTGCCTCCACTTTTTTGCATAAAATGATTGTTCGGCATCAAAGGCCTTGCAATCAATATTTTAAATTTTTGGGATAAAGCCCATTTTTCGTTGCATCAAAATACAGTGCAACGGCGAATTTATCAATACCAGTTGTGGTTTGACCAGTCGGAAAAGCAGCATTGTCATTCAGCAACTTAAAATAAGCTTCTTTTAAAATCCCGATTAGATCAAACAACCTGGTTTTTAATGACTCGTCGGGCATCGCAGTGTTGGTTAGTAGTTTTGGTAAAATAAATTCTCCTTCTATTACCAATAATACGAAATAATATCATTGCTGTTTAAAACAACATCAAATTAGGGTGAAAACACCCTTTTTTATTTTTACATTACATTAAACCTATAATACAGTCACTGCTACCCCTACATGATCACTTATCTTCTTATCTGTATTCCATATTTTGACATCTCTTTTCTTTCCAATAAGACGCTCTGGTAAAATAATATGATCGATATTCCCGGGAATAAAGGCCGTTAGGTTTACCAGTTCTAAAGTTTGGAAAGCATCATTTAGTTTCTCACGTCCCTCTTTTGTGTAATAGCTATTATCCGCAAAGGTTATATTGAGATCTCCGGCGATGCAAAGATTTGTTTTTGCTGCATCAGCAGGTTCGCTGGGTTCACTGTCCAAACTTGCCTTTTTGGAAACGATGTTTTCGAAATCTGTTAATTGAAGATCGAGGTCGGTTTTAAAACTTTGTTCGCGGTTACCGAAAACACCAATGATGGTTGCATATACCGCCAGGTCGCCAAGGGGAGTTTGAAATTTTATACAGGTAGACGTTTCCGGGTCAAATGTGGGTAATTGTTCTATGAAATTGTATTTGGAGTAAATACTGGCTCGCCGTTCTCCGGGTTTATACAACACAGGACCGTAGCTTATATCTACACCGTCTTTTTTACGGGCAGAACGCGGCGTGAGCAAAGCAGCAGTATGAAAGCTTTTATAATCCGGGCCGGGATCAATGAACTGATTCGTCTCAGTAAGAATTAAAATATCTGCATTCAATGTTTTGAGGCGCTGCTCAATCGGAGAGACCTTACTACCTGATTTTGCAGGTCGTTGGAGATTCCAGGTAGCTATTTTCATTTAGTTATACTTTTATCAGCAGATATGAAGCACAGGAAACCAAACCAGGCATTTTGCCTTTTTGATAAGTTGTTTTGACGTTTTGCTAAGGTATAACGATAAGCTTATGGCAACGCTGCATTAGAATAAATAAATTCTGATCCTGTTATGCATACTTGATAACCGGCTTTCGACAAGCTAAAGCTGACAGTCTTCTTACTGCTGTAGTCATGGTTGATAATAAGCAAAATATAACTATCCTTAAGTCGGGCTATGTAAGGTGGTTCATGGCCATTTAAAGTTCCAAGTATTATCTATTTATCTTAAACCAGCCTAATCTTCCTCACTTCATCCGGATTCTTGTAATGCCAATGCTACACATATTGGATAACATTAAAAAAAGAGGCCTTTCGGCCCCTTCTTCATTTTCGGCGCATACGCCCCCATACATATTTCAATAACACGGAAACAAGGAAGCTAACGGCAGCGCCTGTGGCAGCGAGCACGGCACTTACTATGAGGTCTTCGCTGTTCAGTTTAAACAGCAGCACCAACATGGTACCGCAGACTGTTCCTGCTTTCGTATTACTGTGCAGCAAAGGCTGTTCCATGCAGATCATCTTTTACAGGTGGCTCTTCATGTGGGGTTACCGCCTGGCTTACTGCCGAGCCCGCCGCTCCTGCTACTGCAATATAGCCTGCGATCTGCAGCACTACCGCAGGCAGCGCAATGGGTGCAGCCAGTATTGACGCTCCCAGTGTTGCCAGCAGCAGGCTGATATTCCGAAGCTTTACAAAAAACTTCGGCGTGGGTGCCTGGATCCTTTCAATGATGTTCATTTAATTTGATTTAATCGTGATAAATACGGGTATACTTTCGATTTGGCCAAGTATGAGTTCCTTTAACTTTTGCAAAGCCTGCCTCGAATGGCTACCCTTTCCCGGACCGGCCAACGACATCACCGGTGCAATACAACCTCTCAGCTCCTTCATTGCATCATTCGCCGGATGTATAAGTATCAGCGTCCTGTTACTTACACCATCTAACAAAAAATGCGTGCGGTGCCTAAGACTGTACCGCATAAACAACTGGTACCTTCCTTCAGGAATGCAGGAATGCTGCGGTGCATTATCCACCCAGGGCAATTCGATTGTGAAACAAATGAAATTGCTATGGTAAAACAGCATTCCGTTTGTGCCGGTGGAATAGTATGACCGGGTTAGTTGTAGTTCCATGTGAAGAAATTTTGAATTTTGAACCTGCCTGCCGGCAGGCAGGTTTTGAATTTTGAATTTTGAGTGGTAGACATGCAGAAGTATTGCTTGACCCTTAATATTAGTGGAAGGACAATAAGCGTTTTTCAGCATGTCGTCACTCACAACCTGCCTACCGGCAGGCAGGCTCAAAACTCAAAACTGTTTAAACCGCTGGCAGTTCATTCATCCTGTTTGTCAATGCCAGGATAAATGCATCAGTTTCGGCGATCGATTGCTCAGCCACAGCAATATTGTATTCCTTTTCGATCAGGGCTAAAGAACCATAGCTTAGCTTTCGCTGATCAAGCAGGAATTTTCTGTACTCTGCCTTTTTAAGCTTCACCTTGGTTTCTTCCTTGGTTTCGCTCTCCGGCAGGTTGGAGATCACAGTATTGAGGGCCGAGATATCCGCTTCTGCTGTAGCAAGGTCGGCGTCAATGCTTACCGAAGTTGTACTTGCCTGTTGCTTCTGCCTTTGAAGGCCCGTGCTGCGATAAGCCAATGTCGCTTTGTCGTCATTGGCCATGTCGATCATCGCCTGGCAATCTGCCCGGCTGCTGATCAGTGAGACTGTGTAGTCCATGTGTGTTTGTTTTAATTGTGAAATAATAGTTGGTTTTTCATTCGTATGTACATAACGGGGATGGATACTCTTGTTTAGCGCAGCTTCTGCATACAATAAGACGATCTTATTTTTTATTCTTGCCTGCTCCTGCGGGCTGCAGGCCGATAATTGTTTCAGACTTTTTTCACGGCTGTGCATTAACTGCAGCAACAAAGGGTTTTTGTCCAGAAGTTTATGGTTTAATAGGGGGTCCAGGTTTTGCAGGCCCTTTAGCAGTTCATGCTGCTGTTGCTGCATTTTCTTTAACTGCTTTTCCAGGATCCTGGCCTTGTTGATGCAATGGCTTTCAAGGTTGCTGGATTTACGTGCATAACATTCATTGGCCTCCTCATACAAATCTTTCACACAGTCAGGAAGCTTTACCTTAGCAGCAGGCGGCATTGTTGCAAGTTGGATCTCGAGGGCAGCCAGCTTTACAAGTTTATCGCTGGTGAGGCAACGCTTGTTAGTCTCTATCATTTTTACCGTACTTCGTGAGATGCCAAGCTGCACAGCCATTTGCTCCTGTGTTAATCCAAACCTGGCTCTTGTTGATGCCAGTGCGTTCATGGGTTTAAATATGTTTCGCATATGCTT
>JBDSBG010000210.1:0-12724 GCA_039921685.1 Ferruginibacter sp. | reverse complement strand
ATCCCGCATCCCGCATCCCGCATCCCGCATCCCGTCCGCAATTTGCAGCATTATAATCTAAAGCTATCATAAATTTTAGTTCTCAATCCGCTTTTTTGATGATATAGGGCGAATTGACCGTGTCCACCGTTGGAGAAGTTAACGGGGAGCCTTTTTGTTTTTTTCCAAAAACAGAAATGGTAACATATCTTTTTGGATTTACCCTGATGTCATCTATCAACACATTTAATTTATTGGCTGTTGACGCAAGATTTTTATATAAGGTTGGATCGTTTAATAATAATCCCGCCGTGCCGTTCGTACTATCCAGTTTGCCAGTCATTGACTTAAGATCATTGATGGTTGCATCGAGTGTACTAAGTGTTTTTTGAAGATCAAGGTTTGCGAGATGTGTGGTAGTTTTATCGAGATTGTTCAAAACACTGGTAACTTTATCATTGCTTGCCGCCAGGTTACTCGTAACCGAGTTTGCATTATTAAGTGTTTTGGCAAGCGCACCTGTTTGCGAATTCAGTATTTCATTTAAAGAGGCACTTGATCTAAGCAAGGCAGCAGTTATTTTATTCAGGTTTTCCAATGTACCTCCAATATTATTTTTAGCGGCAGGATCAATGACGCTATTTACTTTCACCAATAAGCTATCTATTGAAGTAACTGCTTTAGATACCTGGAAAAGAACGGGATCAACCTTTTTCAATACATCGTTGAATATTCCGGCCGTGGCTTCAGTAAAGATGGTGTCATTGTTTTTGAGGTAAGTAGAAGCGTCTCCCAATTTGATCTCAATACTTGGAGTGGATAACAGATCGGGCTTTATAACTGCAATTGAGTTCGAGGGGATATTGATATCCTTGGTGATATTCATGTTGACGGTGATCCTTCGCATATCCTTATCCGTACTGATCTTGTAAACAGTGCCAACCTGGAGACCATTTATAACAATTGGATTGGAAGGAGCAAGCTTTTGAACATTGCCGTATATCCCATAAATGGCTGTGCTTTTGCTAAAAAATGTTTTTCCTTTTAAAAAATTAAATCCAAGTATCAATACTACAATAGATACAACTGCAACAACGCCAACTTTAAATTCATTTGATATTTTCACTCTTGTAAAAAGTTTACATTAAAAAAAGTTTGTTTAAAATTTTTGATGAAGTTAATTGGGCAACATTAAAAATTTAGGTAAAACCCCGACTATTTATAAAAATAGTGAACTTCGTTTGGTTATTTTCAAAAACTATTCCATAAGCCGCGGGCATCATTAGTTTGCAGCCGGACGCGGGTTTTCTGACCACTCTTTGTAGCGTATAACGGCCTGTGTTATTGCTTCCGCCAATTCCTGCTGGCCTTTCTCACTATTCAAATAACGTTCATCTTCAGGGTTGTTGATAAAGCCGGTTTCAACAAGAATGGCGGGCATATTCGTGGCTTGTAATACCCATATTCCTTTCTGCCGCTGGTTAACACCCAATGCCTGGCGTCCTGTTTTTTCAATTTCATCATTTACCATGCTGGCAATACGATCACTTTTTACCTGGTAACGCTGGGCGTAGATCTGTGCAATATTTCTTCCTACTGGACTGTTATAATCGATCGGAGTAAAACTGGAATCGGTATTAGAGCCATCTTCTACTTCGAAATCGCCTTCTTCCTGCATGATCGCTTTTAATTTATCACTTGTTTTATGTGCGGCGAAGATCCACACACTGGTGCCGCTTCTTGTAAGTGGCAATTTGTAATATTCATATATGGGCTCAACAACGCTGTAAGGTGTAGATATTTTTTTTCTTTTTTTCCCTTTGCCTTTGTAAGAAACCTTGTAGCGTGTGACCGTATGAGACCCTATTTTACGGCGCCCGGTTTTTAATGGCCCTGAATCGGCATGAATACAAAGGAAAAGGTCGCCGTGGTTTTCATTGGCGATCTTGGCTTTTTCTCTCACGTCATCAAAAACATCCGTGGTCCGGGTAGGAACCACCTTAACATCGGGTAATTGCTTTTTTAATTCTGCCACCAGTTTCATGGAAATGGCAAGGGTAACATCTTTCTCTTTCGATCTCAGTGAATTTTCATATTGCCCCGTGGCACCATTATCCGAACCTCCATGGCCCGCATCAACGATAATAGTTTTTATTCTTTTTGGAGTTTGGGAAAAGGCTGCATTATCGAAAGTGAATTGAAAAACAAAAAACAAAAAAATAAAAAATATTTTCTTTCCAGGCATGTCATGAGGTTTATTAATGGGTTTGGCATTTGTGCAATTATTCACAAATACATTATAGTATTATGGCTATTTTTGTCAATTACAGCTATGAACCATCACTACAAAGGTAAGGCAAAATACATATTAGCTTGGCTCCCTGCTTTCATTCTCGTTTTTATAACGTTGTATTGTTGTGCGTTTGATACTAAAGCATTTTATTTTCACATTAGTTTAACGGCTGATACGGTGCCTGTAAAAAAAACAGACACAGTTCCTGTTAAGAACCGGCAGGATTCAACGAGGCTTTCTGTTGATTCGTCTAAATCTGAATTTGATGAGCTGCCACAACCTGGCATCATTGAAATAAAAAAAACAACAAAAACAGATTCACTTAATCAGTTTTCGTTGGATACTTTTTCGTTCAGGTCTTCCAAAGATTCATTGGATGCACCAGTAAGTTACCATGCAGATGATTCTATGATACTGGATGTTCCGGGAAAAAAAATATTACTTTATGGAAAATCTGCTTCTGTAAAATACCTTGCCAGTGAACTCAGTGCTCCACTGATTGAATTCGATCAAAAAACGAATCTTGTATCTGCAATATTGCAAAAAGACAGTACGGGGAAAGTGATTGCATATCCTGCATATAATGATAAAGATTTTAAATCCATCAGTGATACCATCAGGGTAAACATGAAGACAGGCGTTGGAATGACAAAGGGCACCTATACGCAGCAGGGCGAGATGTTTGTTTATGGTGAGAAAATAAAAAAAGTTGACGAAAATGTTTTTTATGCATTGCATGGCCGGTTCACTACCTGTAACCTTGATACCCCGCATTTTGCTTTTGTAAGCAGCAAAATAAAATTCATCAATAAAAAAATGGCGTTTAGCGGGCCTGTGCATCCTGAATTCGAGGGTGTGCCATTGCCGATCGTTCTGCCTTTCGGCATCTACCCGTTAACGCAAGGAAGGCATTCCGGCCTTCTCGCTCCATCTTTTGCGGCCAATGAGCAATATGGGCTTTCCCTCGAAGGCCTTGGCTACTATAAGATACTGAGCCCGGTGTGGGATGCTGTTTTCAGGGGGACAATTTATTCTTATGGTGGCTGGCAGGCTAATTTGAGTCCGAGGTATGTAAAAAAATACCGGTACCAGGGAAATTTTAATTTAAGTTTGATCAGGACCAAGATTGGTTTCAAAGGAGATCCTGATTATTCTGTGGGAAAAGTTTTTAAAGTTCAATGGACACACAGTGCCGATACCAAAGCCAGGCCTGGTGTTACTTTCCAGGCTCACGTTGATGCAGGAAGCAGCAAGTATAATGCAAGTGTACCCAACAGCCCTATTTTGAACTTTGCAAATACCTTAGCTTCAAGCATTAATTATGGCAAAGTTTGGCAAAACAAACCTTATAATATCCAGATAGCTGCCACCCATGATCAGAATACTTCCACAGGCCTGATCAATCTTGCGTTTCCCAATGTTACTTTTAGTGTGAATACCATTTACCCGTTTCGCAAAAAAGAATCCGTGGGCACACCTAAATGGTTTGAGAACCTGGGTATCGCTCTTAATTCAAGTGTACGCAGCGGTTCTTATTTTTACGATTCTACCAATGCCTGGAAACAACTTTCTGAAAATTACAGATGGGGAGCAACACACAGCGTTCCCATTACTTTATCTCTGCCTTCTTTGGGACCGGTGCAGGTATCACCTAACATCACTTACCAGGAAGCCTGGTACCAGCAAAGGTCGCGTTTGTATTGGAACAGTGCAAACAAAAGCGTAGATACTTCAATCAATAAAGGATTTTTTACTGCCCGTGATATGAGCTTTGGTGTAGGGCTTTCCACTCGTATTTTTGGATCTTATCTTTTCAGGAAACGCAGCAATGTACAGGCAATCAGGCATGAAGTTAGGCCAACATTATCGGCCAACTATAAACCTGATCTTAACAGCCAGAATTTTTATGATTATCAAACTGACAGTGCAGGTGATTTCAAAGCGAGTCATTCCGTTTTTGACAACAATATCGTTGGTGCGTTTTCGAGGGGAAAATTTGCAGGCCTGAATTTTGGTATTGATAACAATATTCAAATGAAAGTCCGCAACAGGAAGGATACCGCCGCCGATGCTGTAAAAAAGATCACTTTGATCGATGGGTTGGGAATTAATGGAAGTTATAACTTTCTCGCTGATTCATTTAAATTAAGTCAACTAACGGTTACGGCGAGAAGCAATTTATTCAATAAGATAAATATTACGGCAAATGCTTCTTTTGATCCTTATATTACAGATCCGGCCACGGGGCGGCGCCTTGACAAACTGGTCTGGACCGAAAAAGTTGCTACGATTGGATCACTCACAAGTGGAGGAGTTTCCTTGTCAAGCCAGTTTAAAGGAGGTGATAATTCGGCACCTACGCAAGGTGGATTAACCAATAACACAACCATTCAGAACAGGAATGTTAACACAACCGGCTTGCCCCTTGATGAGTACCAGCAGGAAGCCTTGTATATGCAGAATAATCCAGGCGAGTTTGCTGATTTCTCCATACCCTGGACAATCGACTTTTCTTATTCATTACGGTTCAGCCAATATTATACAGTTGCGACTGCTGCAGTGCCAAGTACACGGATCAAAACATTTAGCCAGGACGTAAATTTTAATAACTCAATAAACCTGACTCCGAAATGGAAGTTGGGGGTGCAGGGCTCTTATAATATTACACAAAAAAAACTTGGTGTATTGAGTATGTATTTATCCAGGGACCTGCATTGCTGGCAAATGACGATCAATATTTCACCTGTGGGAACCTACCGTTTCTTTACCATTAACATCAGCCCTAAATCTTCTTCGTTGAGAGATATAAAAGTGAACCGGACCAGGGGCTTTTATGATCAGCCATGATGCTTCGTTGGTAATGATAGCTAACAAGAAAAATCTCTTTCTGCTTATCGTTTTGTTTTTTCAGTGTTGGGCTTAAAGAGGGGTTGACAAATAGTGCCAATTAAATTAAAGCTACGCCTGCAAAGATTGTCAGGCTTAAAGGGAGTTTAAAATTTTTGATTTCACGCAAAGCAAAAAAGATAAATGCAGAAGCTGCAAAGACTCTTTCATAATTTGATTCAATTTCACGCAAAGCAAAAAAGATAAATGCAGAAGGCGCAAAGACTCTTTCATAGTTTGATTCAATTTCACGCAAAGTAAAAAAGATAAATGCAGAAGGCGCAAAGACTCTTTCATAGTTTGATTCAATTTCACGCAAAGTAAAAAAGATAGATGCAGAAGGCGCAAAGGCTCTTTCATAATTTGATTTAATTTCACGCAAAGCAAAAAAGATAAATGCAGAAGGCGCAAAGCGCCTTTATACTTTGATGGGGACATTCGTGATCAAGGGATTGAGGAACTACCGCAAACGAAGAGAAGGCCAGTGCACAGCCTTTGCTTATCTTTTTTAGTTGCATGATTTTTTCTCCCATGTGCAGCTGTTAGTGGAATTTGCAGCTCCTCTCAGCATTGTGATCTATCAAGTGTTATGGGTAGGTTCCTTCATATAGTAATCAGTCATCATCGAAAAAACTTTCTGATTCAACGCAGCCGCATTTATGTTTTTCGGAGACACCGCTGGTAAAAAATGCATTTTTAATTGGGTAGGTAGTAGATAAAAGAATTTATCTATTGGGGTTGCCTTTTTCGTACCGTTTATGACGCATGGGATGATCTCTTTTTGTGTACTTATAGCAAGTATAAAGGCTCCGTCATAAAATTTTTTCATAGGCTGGTCAGACCTGTTGCGTGTGCCTTCCGGATAAATGCACATATGCATGCCCGATAGCAACACTGCTTTCATAGCGTCAACACTTTTCGAACGGCTCTTGTCATTTTTACGGTCAACCAGCACCGAGCCCTTTTTATAAAACCATCCAAATAAAGGAACCTTTGCAAAAGAAGCTTTTGCAATGGTTTTATTAGCACCTGGTACGAATGGTGAGGACAAAGGAACATCCAGCAGGGCATTGTGATTAAAGACCACAATATAATTATGCCCTTCAACGAAATTTTCTTTACCTGTAACTTTCACCGGGCAACCAATGAGAAATAACCAGAGCCGCATCCAGCATTTCGAGATCCAGATAAAATATTTTTGCCCTTTTACTTCTTCCATTAAATAAGACAACATTGAAGGAAGGAAGATCATTAGAAATGTTGCAATAAAAGTAAGAAGTCCCCAAAGGCACCAGATCCTTGCAAAAATGTTCTTAGCTAATTTCATTGTTGATCTACTGATAGTTTCCAGTCAATTGGCTGTTGGCCATGTTGCATGAGTAACTGGTTGGTTTTTGAAAAATGTTTGCAGCCAAAAAAACCTTTGTCGGCTGAAAAAGGAGAGGGGTGTGCTGCTTTCAATATAAAATGTTTTGTTTCATCTATGAGCGCCTGTTTTTCCTGTGCAAACTTTCCCCACAGCAAAAATATGATTCCGGTTCTCTCATCGGATATTTTCCTGATAATCGCATCAGTAAATTCCGCCCAACCGTATTTTGCATGGCTAAGAGGTTCAGCGGCACGAACTGTAAGAGCCGCATTTAGTAGCAGAACTCCCTGTTTTGCCCATTTTTCAAGATTACCATAGTTAGCTGGCATTTCTATACCAAGATCCTCCTGGATCTCTTTAAAAATATTCAGCAGCGAGCGTGGAGGGGCGATACCGCGAGGTACTGAAAAGCTCAATCCATGCGCCTGGCCCTCACCGTGGTAAGGATCCTGGCCCAGTATCACTACCCTTAATTCGTCGAAGGGCGTTTTCTCAAAAGCATTAAAGATCAAATTCCCCGGGGGATATATAATTTTGCCAACTGCTTTTTCAGTTTTGAGGAAGGTTACCAACTGCAGGAAATATGCTTTGCTGAATTCATCTTTCAATACAGCCTTCCAACCAGCCTGGATATGAACATCCATTCATTTTAATTTAGGAAACAAAAATGCATCAAAAACACTTATATTATATCAAAGGGCAAAGAAAAGGATATAATAATGTTAGCTTGTTTCTTTCTTCGGCTTGCAAAATTTATTCAGCTTTTAAGGGCATAAGTGATATATTTGCAGCCCAAAATTCACTGGTCCGGTAGCTCAGTTGGATAGAGCATCAGCCTTCTAAGCTGAGGGTCATTGGTTCGAATCCAATCCGGATCACAAGATAAAACTGATTGGCTCCACGTAGGGTCGGGCATCCCGATCTTCATCGGTAGGTTATTGTTCGAATTAAATTCAGGATCAAAAATATAGCACAAAAAAAGTTGCCCGGATTTTTTGAATGAATCATTTTGCCCTTTACACCTGGCGGTAATCTTTGCTTTTTGCTCATTCAAATCTTACAAAAGCCTTTAAAGAGTGGGCTTTTTTTTATTTCACACACGCAGCATTAATTTTTTTATTTTGTCATAATTGGATATCTTCCCGCTTATTATTACGATAAAAACAGCTGGAAACAAAAAAAATTATTTTATAATATTGTTAAAATAGGTTGATTCGTATAGGATTAGCCATTAACTTTGTCTTTTGTTAAAACCCATACACATACAATTATCTCAGAAAAACTTAAGAGATAACCTTTAAAATTAAAACTTAGCATTTATGAAACAAAAACTTGCGTTGGTCTTTTCCTTTTTCTTACTGGCAGTTACAGCTACTTTTGCCCAAAGAGGAAGCTACATTGGAGTTCACTTCAATGCACTGGACGTAAAAACGCCACAAACTTTTAAAGATAATTCAGGCCCTAAAACATTGGCTGGATTAAGGGACCAGGATTTTGGTTTCTCTCTTTCTTACTGGCGTGAATTGGCTTCTCATCTTGATCTTTCTGTTAGGGCTAATTTAATGTTTCACGATTATGCTGGGGTTGACAGAGGTATCTATACTCCAAGAGAAAACCAAACAGGTGTTGAATTCGAACCCGCATTAAATGCATACATTTTTAACAATGAAAGCCTTTTCAATGCATTTTTAACTGCAGGTATTGGTATTGGTTCTTATACTGGTAAGTTTGGTTATTATGTTCCAACTGGTTTGGGACTTAAGGCTAATTTCTATAAAGAAACTAATGTAATGCTCCAGGCTCAATATCGTTTTACATTAGATAAAACCGTATTAAAAGATAACCTGTTTTACTCTTTGGGTATTACACAAAGAATTGGATCAGGTGCTCCAAAAGCTCCAAAAGTTGTTCCTCCTCCACCGCCACCTGTAGTTGTTGATCGTGATGGAGATGGTATCCTTGACTCACTTGATAAGTGCCCGGATGTTGCAGGTATTGCAGCATTGCAAGGTTGTCCTGACCGTGATGGTGATGGTATTGCGGATGCTGATGATAAGTGTCCTGATGTTGCTGGTCTTGCAAAATACCAGGGATGTCCAATTCCAGATGGAGATGGAGATGGTGTAAATGATGAAGAAGATAAATGTCCTACTGTTAAAGGTCTGGCTCGTTATCAAGGTTGCCCAATTCCTGATGGTGATGGAGATGGTGTGAATGATGAAGAAGATAAATGCCCTACACGTCCTGGTCCGGCAAGCAACCAGGGTTGCCCTGAAATTGCAAAAGAAGTGATTGAAAAAATCAACTTCGCCGCTAAGAACATTTTCTTTGCAACAGGAAGCGCTAAATTGTTACCTAAATCTTTCAAATCTCTTAATGAAGTAGCTTCATTACTGGCGAAAGATGAAACCCTGATGATCAATATCGATGGTTATACAGATAACACTGGTAAAGTTGATAAAAATCAGATTTTATCTGAACAGCGTGCTGCTTCCGTTAAACAGTACCTGGTTAGCAAGGGTGTAGCTGAAACACGTATTACTTCAGCTGGTCATGGAGTTGAAAATCCGATTGCAGATAACAAAACTGCTGCCGGACGTGCTAAGAACAGAAGAACAGAAATGACTGTTAGAAACTTCTAATAATAAAAGCTTATAAAAAAACCCCGGATCTTCCGGGGTTTTTTTATGTCTTTGATTTCCTGTTTTAGTTTGAGAGATTGGTTAAGTCAGGGATCTTCAATTGATAATGTTGATCGGGTATTAATACCAAATAGAAATTAAAGCTGCACCACCGAAGAATTGTCAGGCTGAGCTTGTCGAAGCCGGGTTAGTTAGGAAGATCACCTTCGACAAGCTCAGGTTGACAGACAAGTATTAATAGCTAATTGGTATAAGAGGCCTGGGAAATACTGAATTAAAAAGGTTGATAAAGATGCAGCCTCAAAAGCCGCAGTACCTTATCAACCTATCCATCCCTGGAGGCGGTTAGTTGTTACTTTATCTGGTTCTTTAAAAATCCCTCAATCATACTACAGGGAATCATAAATGGTTTTGAAGTAATAAGGATATTCATATCCTGGCCACTTACAATATATGATCCGGCAATACTATTTCCAAAAATACTAACTGCAAAAGTTCCTGCAGATGCATCACCATCAAAAGTTCCGCCCTGGCTTTCTACAGCAAACCTTGCTTTAATAAGTACTTTTTCTGCCGGGCCTTCAAAGGGAATAGAGAAGTTACAGTCTGCCATGTTTCGGGTTATGAGTTGTTAATTATGATGTGAGGACATGAGGATTTATTACAGTGATCAGTTCATGAAGGCCATTTCTTCCAATGAACTTGCATTACTGTAATCTTTTATTTCATTGTATAAAGTATCTCTTTCAATTGGTTTTCTTTTTACCTGTTTGATCAATGTCACGAGTTGTTCTGTTGTCATGGCAGGTGTCTGCTCTTCACTGCCTGCCATTGAATATATTTTGGTAGAATCATCAATGGTACCATCAATATCATTCACTCCGAACGAAAGCGATAATTGTGCATTTTGCCTTCCCAACATTGGCCAGTATGCCTTAAGGTGGGGAAAGTTATCGAGGTAAATGCGTGCAATGGCGTACATGCGCATGTCTTCTGTAATTGTTGATTCCGCTACATTGCTCATATCATTGTTGCTGTTTCGAAATTTCAAAGGAATAAAGGTATTGAAGCCCTTTGTTTTATCCTGAAGCGAACGCAGCCTGTTCATATGATCCACCCGGTGTTTGTATTTTTCAATATGGCCATATAGCATAGTGGCATTGCTATGCATACCAAGATTATGTGCCGTCTCATGTATCTGCAGCCACCCGTCACCGGTAACTTTATCGGCTGCAATTTGCTCTCTAATCTCCGGATGAAAGATTTCTGCACCACCGCCTGGCAATGATTGAAGGCCGGCTTCTTTCAACTGTGCCATTCCTTCTTCTGTTGAAAGTTTTGCTTTGCGAAACATGTAATCCAACTCCACGGCAGTAAATCCTTTTACATGAAGATCCGGCCGGTGGGCATGAATTTTTTGAATAAGTTCGATAAAATAAGCAAGATTCATTTTAGGATGAACTCCACCAACAATATGCACTTCTGTGATAGGTTTTCCATCATAGCTTTTTACAATGTCAAGCATTTGGTCGATGCTTAATTCCCATCCTTCTTCTTTGTGTGCGTATAGCCTTGAATAGGAACAAAATTTACAACTGAACACACAGACATTCGTTGGTTCAATATGAAAGTTCCTGTTGAAATATGTTTTATCTCCGTGAATGCGCTCTCTGATAAAATTTGCCAACGTACCTACAAACGGAAGGCTTGCTTTTTCAAATAACAAAACACATTCTTCATCTGTAATTCGCTCACTGTTCTTAACTTTTTGTGCAATGATTTTAAGGTCCTTATCGGTTGTGGCTGTTATTAAAATATCTATAGTATCACTCATCACATTTTTTTTACAAATTTACGATGAATGGAGCTGTTCGAACTTTATTTTTGATTTAATGACCGTTAATTTTTAGGTTAACCGCAATAGCAAACATCATTTAAATCAGGAGAAAATGTATATCTTCCATTATCAAACAAAGACTGCCTGCCTGCATAATTTAAATCAGAACTGATGGTCCTTGCTCTAACTTAATTTTCTAAATGCAATAATCATGGGTATTAAATTTAGACTTACACTTTTGAGCTTTTTACAGTTTTTTGTCTGGGGTGCATGGCTCATCACAATTGCAACTTATTTTTTTAGCAACAACATGGGCACCGGCGTCCAGTTTGGTGCAATATTTTCAACGCTGGCTCTTTCTTCCTTATTTATGCCGGCCCTTACAGGAATCATAGCAGATAAATGGATGAATGCGGAAAAGCTATACGGGATATTGCATATTCTTTATGGTGCAATCTTGTTTTATGTGCCACAGGTTAAAGACGCAGATACTTTGTATTATGTCATATTTGCCGCGATGATCTGTTATATGCCCACTATTTCTCTTTCGAACTCCATTTCTTATACCATCCTAAAGAATAACAATTTTGATGTCGTAAAAGTTTTTCCGCCAATCAGGGTTTGGGGAACCATTGGTTTTATCGTTGCCATGTGGACCACCAATCTCAGCGGGAGTAAAGGTAATTCAAACCAGTTCCTGATTGCCGGGGTAGCAGCCATTTTACTTGGTATTTATTCTTTTTCAATGCCGGCATGCCCTCCCCAAAAATCAATTGCGAAAGATGCATCGCTCGCTGAACAACTGGGCCTGAGTGCATTTAAATTATTTAAGAAGTACAAAATGGCTTTGTTCTTCCTGTTCTCAATGGCTTTAGGAGCAGCACTACAGCTTACGAATATGTATGGCGATACATTCCTGGATGATTTTAAGAAAGTACCAGCTTACGGCCCTGATGCTTTTGTAGTAAAGTATTCAACCATCATCATGTCCATTTCGCAGATATCAGAAACATTGTTCATTCTTGCCATCCCGTTTTTCCTAAAACGATTCGGTATCAAAAAAGTGATGTTGATCTCCATGTTGGCATGGGTGCTTAGGTTCGGGCTCTTCGCTTATGGCAATCCTGCTGATGGTTTGTGGATGATCGTTTTGTCCTGCATCGTGTATGGAATGGCGTTTGATTTTTTCAATATATCAGGTTCTTTGTTTGTGGAAACAACAACCGATGCAAGCATCCGTTCCAGTGCACAAGGTTTATTTATGATGATGACAAACGGTGTTGGTGCATATTTTGGAAGTAAGGTGAGCGGGTCTTTGATTGATAAATATTTCACTCTGCCAGGTGATGCAAAAGACTGGCATAATATCTGGCTGGCGTTTGCAGGTTACGCCCTGGTGGTAGCCATTCTCTTTTTGTTATTATTCCGGCACAAGCATGATCCCAATGTGATAGGGGATAATTTACATCCAGAACCGGTGTTGCCAACGGATTAAAGAACTTTATTCAGGCAGGTGAATCAGTGAATGATCATGAATGAAACCTGGAACTGATGATTCAATTATAAAAAAACTCCATCATAAGACGGAGTTTTTTTCCTGACTTCGACACTTTTTCTCCAGTCAGAATTTAATTCATAGATTATTAAATAGTTAAGTGGAAAAAACTTTGATTTTTGGGTGTCCCAGCCTTATTTTTTGTAGGTTAGTAGCATGTTTA
>JBDSBG010000209.1:0-7915 GCA_039921685.1 Ferruginibacter sp. | reverse complement strand
TGGCTTTGCTTTTTTAACGAGCGGCTAACCCTGCCGATCGCAATTCCCATAATGGGAAGGCAAACAAGAATCACAATCGTAAGTTTTGGACTGATATACAGCAACACGCCAAGATTGATCAGAATCGACAATGGGTCTTTTACCCAACCCTCAAGTGCACCAATCACTGAATATTCCACCTCCCAGAGATCAGTTGTCATCCTGCTCATCAGGTCACCTTTTCGCTGTTCGGTAAAATAACCAATCGGCAATCTTAATATTTTATCATACATCTCTGTCCGGATGCGTGTAACGATCGCATTTTTCATAGGCCCCATAGTTCGTGCAGCCAGGTAAAGGAACATATTTTTTAAAAGAATGGAAATAATGATCATGATGCAAACAACTCCCAATGCATACAAAGGATCAACTTTAATAAGTGCGGTGAGTTGCTCATTTACCCATCTCATCAGGTTGTTCTTCGATTGGCTCGCAACTTCCGACGCAGAACTGTTCACTTTAAATAATAATTGCATAAAAGGAAATAACATTCCCAATGAAATAACAGAAAATGCAATTGCCATCAGTGTTGTAAAAAGATACCATGCAATTGATCCTTTATAATCACCGAGATACCTGAAAACCCTTGAATACCTTTTCATCTTAATTAAATGTGTATAGAACCGGCAAAGTAAGTAATTTTACAGCCATCACAGGTATAAAAAAAGAGGAACATTATGTTAGAAGGTAAAAGGCAAAAGCAGGTTGCAGCGGTTTTAGAAAAAGATATTAACGAGATATTTCAACGCCTTGGCCTTGCCATGATGGACGGGGGTATGATTTCAATCTCTTCAGTAAGAATTACACCCGATCTTTTTGATGCCCGCATCTATTTAAGTTTTTTTAAAGTGAAGGATCCTGTTGCTGCACTTAAAACGATACAGGAAAGATCATGGGAAATAAAAAAAGAACTCACTGCCAGGGTGAGGCATCAACTAAGAAGCATGCCGCAATTGACTTTCTTCATCGATGATACTCTTGATTATGTAGATAAGATGGAACAGCTTTTTAAAGATATTAAAGACAAGGAAGATAAAAATCTTAAGAGTTAAGAGTTTAAAGTTATGAGTTAAGAGTTTGTGGTTTCAAATCATTTCACTTTGTTTTAAAAGGCAAAACTCGATTCATAACTCATAACTCTAAACTCTAAACTCTAAACTCTAAACTTTGTATTTAGATTTCGCCTGGCGGTATTTCAAAGCAAAAAAATCGGCCAATGCCATTAATATAATTGCCCGGGTAACAACATGCGTAATCGCTTTTGCAACCTGCTGCCAGATCCTGGTATTAAGCGTTTTTAATGGTTTTGAAGGATTGGTAAAATCATTGTACTCCTCTTTCTATACTGACATTAAAATCGTGCCTTCCACCGGCAAAACTTTCTTATTAAATGCGGATCAGCTTTCTAAAATAAAT
This sequence comes from Ferruginibacter sp., assembly GCA_039921685.1. Taxonomy (GTDB): domain Bacteria; phylum Bacteroidota; class Bacteroidia; order Chitinophagales; family Chitinophagaceae; genus Ferruginibacter. The sequence goes on along the minus strand of JBDSBG010000209.1, from coordinate 6,460 downwards.
AAACAGCCATACGTTCAACAATCATCTTTAATAGCGGAAGAAAATGCATTGTTGAAAAATGATGAGCATCAATCATCACTAACATTAAAGGGGGTTGATGAAAATTTTTCTAAAGTGAGCGGGCTTCCCAATAAGGTCACCAGGGGTAAATTCAATATAGGAAATGTAGATGAGCCTTCAATTGTAATTGGCTCCGGCGTACAATACCAGGCAAACATAACAGTGAATGATGCCTTTGCGCCTGAAGAATTAACTGTTATCCTTCCAAAAAAAAATATTACAAGCAATGATCCGTTACAATCCTTAAGTGAAGGAAATGTTACTGCCACAGGGGTTTTTATGATTCAGCAGGAATTTGATAATACTTACGCGATCACAAATATTGATTTTGTAAAACAACAGCTCAAACTGGCAGAAGATGAATTTACTTCTGTAGAAATAAAATTGAAGGCAGGTGCAGATATTAAAGATTGTAAAGAATCACTGCAGCTCCTGTTGGGCAAAAACTACATCGTACAAACAAGGTTTGAACAAAACACGAATCTGTACAACACAATGATCATTGAAAAATGGGCGATCTATGCCGTGCTTACATTGATCCTTGTAATTGCCGCTTTTAACATGGTGAGTGCACTTACAATGCTTGTGCTTGAAAAGAAACAAGACATTGCCATCTTACAAAGCATGGGAACCACCCGCCAGCAAATAAAAAAAATATTTTTAACCGAGGGAATTTTATTGGGCGGTTTGGGAACCGTTTGTGGAATTAGCCTGGCAATGATCATCTGTTTTCTCCAGGTAAAATTTAAACTGATCCCACTAAACGGCGGATCTTTTTTGATCGATTATTTTCCGGTAAAATTTATTGCAACAGATTTTTTATTGGTGGCATCTACAGCAATGGCAATATCCCTGATCGCTTCCTGGTTCCCCGCCTTTAAAGCCTCCAGGCAACCGCTGGAACTTAGGTAAACAATTTGATGATTAATTGATTTGATGATATGATAATTGGTTGATTTGATAATTAAAGAACTTCAGAACCGGGCAATCTATCAGTCCTAGTACAATCATCAAATCATCAAATCATCAAATCAATCAATAGTCTCCCAGCGTCTCAGGCAACTGCGCCAGCGCCTTTTTCAACTGCTCATCATTGGGAGCAATTCCGTGCCATTCATGGCTTCCCTGCATAAAATCAACGCCATAGCCCATTCCGGTTCTCATTAATATAACAACAGGTTTTCCCTTTCCTGTCAAGGTTTTTGCTTTTTCAAGTCCGGCCACCACAGCATCCACATCATTACCTTCCATTTCCATCACTTCCCAGTTGAAGGCTTCAAATTTCGCATGAAGATTATCAAGGGCCATAACTTCTTTGGTAGGTCCATCTATCTGTTGCCCGTTCCAGTCGATGGTAGATATTAAATTGTCAACCTTCTTTGATCCGGCAAACATGATAGCTTCCCAGTTTTGTCCTTCATCCAACTCGCCATCTCCATGTAATGAATAAACGAGATTGTTATCGTTGTTCAGCTTTTTGGCGAGTGCTGCCCCAATAGCAACGCTCATGCCTTGTCCGAGTGAACCACTTGCCACCCTTATTCCTGGCAGATGCTCGTGGGTGGTTGGATGTCCCTGTAAACGGCTATTGATCTTTCTAAATGTACTTAATTCGGGTACCGGGAAGTAACCACTGCGGGCAAGGGTGCTATAAAAAACTGGTGATATATGCCCGTTGCTCAGGAAAAAAACATCTTCTCCAATCCCGTCCATTTTAAAATCGGGATTGTGCTTCATCACTTTAAAGTACAGTGCAGTGAAGAACTCCGTGCAGCCAAGTGATCCGCCGGGATGGCCGCTTTGAACTCCATGCACCATTCTCACAATATCCCTGCGTATCTGAGATGCGATATCTTTAAGTTCTGCCATAACTGTTACCTTTTGTATTTCTAAATTTTGTAATTTGCCTGCAAACCTACTGTAATTCAGGTCATGTACAAAGAAAAAATGGCTTTGTTATGATACCCGATACTAAGTTGTGAAATTAACCGTTATTTTATGTTGTATTCATGGTAGTTCGCAAAAAATAAGTAGTTTAAACCCTGTTTATTAAGAAATTGGTTACGTATTTGTTTCTTTTTAAATTCTTTATCCAAAACTTAATTAATACTTTTGTAAACACTGGAACAATAAAATTCGGCATGGATAATATTTTACTTAGTGCAGCTTTATCTTTTATAATCACATTTTTTGCAATACCCGTAATTATCCAGGTAGCAAAGGACAAGAAATTATTTGATGAACCCGATGAGCGCAAAGTTCATAAAGCCGTGATCCCTACTTTAGGTGGACTTGGCATTTTTGCCGGATTTATTATTGCTACTTTAATGGGCATCCCGGCAGGGGCACCAGAACTTCAATATTTCGCAGCAGCGGCCATCGTTGTTTTCTTCCTCGGTATCAAAGATGATATCCTTATTTTATCAGCAAGTAAAAAATTCATCGGCCAGTTGATCGCCGCAGGCATACTGATAAAGTTTGGCGGCATTTCCTTAAATAATATGCACGGTTTATTGGGCGTTCATGAAATTCCCCATGTTGCCAGCATCGCACTTTCATTGTTTACCATTATTGTTATTACAAACTCATTCAATCTTATTGACGGCGTTGATGGGCTTGCTGGAAGCCTTGGCTTTTTAACCACCATTGTTTTTGGTTCATATTTCTTTTACATCGGCCAGATCACATATGCGGTCATGGCATTTGCACTTGCAGGTAGCCTGATCAGTTTTTTAATTTACAATTTTTCGCCGGCCAAGATATTCATGGGAGATACGGGTTCACTCCTGCTCGGCCTTGTCAATTCAATATTGGTAATAAAATTCATAAACCTTGCAGGAAATGCCAGTGTTTCTTTTCCAATAGATGCTGCCCCGGCTGTGGGGTTTTCTATTTTGATGCTCCCCTTGTTTGATACACTCAGGGTTTTTGGGTTAAGAATATTTGATCGCCGGTCACCTTTCAGCCCGGACAGAACACATATTCATCACTTTTTACTCGACCTCGGTTTTTCCCACAAAAAAATAACACTGACCTGCGTGTCTGTGAACATTGTTTTCATCATTATGGCATTTAGCCTTCGTAGCCTTGGTACTACTACCGTTATGGGCATCTTATTATTAACTGCAATTGGTTTTTTCGGACTGATATATTTCCTGCGTCAAAAAAGCAAATCGGTCGTTATTCGGAAATCTTCAGAAACAGAGGTTATAAAATCCCATAAGATCCTTACGCTTGTTTCGGATACCGTGGAAGTTGATTAAGCTGCAAGCTATTAGCTACAAGCTGCAAGCCCGGACCCATTTATTAAGCATTTCCATTTAATTTAAGATTTTTGAATTTAATATTCAACTTGTAGCTTGCAGCTTATAGCTAATAGCTTTCTTTTCTATAGCTTTGCACCCAACTTAAATTATTATGGCAGCAGATCTCAAAACAATAATTGCAGAAACAGAGTCTTCCATGAACAGGGCCATCGCTCACCTGGAGGCTGAACTGGTGAAGATCAGGGCAGGCAAAGCAAATCCTTCCATGCTTGATGGAGTGATGGTTGATTATTATGGCAATCCAACTCCCGTAAACCAGGTTGCAAATGTTACAGCCATGGATGCCAGGACCATCACTGTACAACCATGGGAAAAACCGATGCTGGCGGTTATTGAACGAGGTATTATTGCAGCAAATCTTGGGATCAATCCGCAAAATGATGGAAATATCATTCGGTTATTCTTGCCTCCACTAACAGAGGAAAGAAGGAAAGAATTAGTAAAGCGTTGCAATGGCGAAGGTGAAAACGCAAAGGTATCTGTCAGGAATATCCGCCGCGATGCCATTGAACAAGTAAAAAAGCTACAGAAGGATGGATTGAGCGAAGATGAATGTAAAGACGCTGAAAAAGAGGCGCAGGATAAAACAGATAAGTTTATCCTCCTGGTTGACAAGCATCTTGCTGCAAAGGAAAAAGAGATCATGGCCGTGTGATGCCATTTTTAAATAAACAATATGCATACTGCTCGTGAAGGCTGGTTTTTTATTTTTTCTATTCCTTTATACACGATCTTAATAGGAACTGAGATCCTGTTGAGCAATTGGTCGGGCAGGAAAATTTACTCTCTTAAAACAACGCTGCAAAATGTATATTTTACAGTCCTCAATGCCAGCCTCGACGTTTTATTGCGCTCCCTTTTCTATGTAAGCATTTTAATGTGGATGTACAATCACCATTTTTACCGGATTGAAAATGTTTATTTGTACTGGTTTGCTTTACTCATACTCGAAGACCTTGCGTTTTATATCGAGCACCGGGTAGATCATTATTGCAGGATATGCTGGGCTGTTCATGTTACCCATCATTCATCGGAAGAATTCAATTTAACTACCGGTTTTCGCTCTTCCGTATTCCAGCCTGTTTATCGTTTCATCTATTTTATTCCAATTGCATTAATGGGTTTTCATCCGCTTGATATTGTGTTCATGTATTCCATCACCCAAACTTACGGCATACTCGTTCACACAGAATATGTAAAAAAAATGCCGCGTTGGTTTGAATCAATCTTTGTAAGCCCTTCCCATCACCGGGTTCACCATGCAAGCAATATTATTTATTTAGATAAGAACATGGGCATGTGCCTGATCATTTGGGATAAAATGTTTGGTACCTTCCAGGAAGAACTGGAAACCGAGCCCATTAAATATGGCTTAACCAAACCCCTGGAAAATGCTACCAATCCCATCGATAGTATTTTTCACGAATGGAAAAGCATCAGCAAAGACCTCAATAAAAAAATACCTTTCCGTACAAAACTAAAATATCTTTTTATGCCGCCGGGCTGGAGTCATGATGGTAGTTCGAAAACAGCAAATCAGTTACGAAAGGAATTAAGACCTAACAGGTCTTGAGACCTGTTAGGTCTGTTCAAACTAATTTGATGATTGGATAATTTGATGATTTGACAATTAACTTTCTCTTCAACAAACTTCCCAATCGTCAATCATCAAATCACCAAATCACCAAATCATCAAATCATAAAATCACCAAATCAACCAATCACCAAATCACCAAATCAACCCATCATCAAATCAACAATGCAAATATTCCCTGTTTCCAATGAGGCTGCTGCTGACCAGTTCTTAAAAGTTCCCCTTATTATTTATAAAAATGATGCTAACTGGATACGCCCTCTGGATAAAGATATCAGGGAAGTATTTGATGAGAAAAAGAATAAGGCTTTTCGTTTTGGCAAAATCCAACGGTGGATATTAAAGGATGATGAAGGAAATTTAACCGGCCGCATTGCTGCTTTTGTCTATTCAAAATATAAGAATAAAGATGATAATATGAAGGTCGGCTGCATTGGCTTTTTTGAATGCATCAACGACCATGCCTCCGCAGAATTATTGCTCGACAATGCCAAACACTGGTTGATAAAAGAAGGTATGGAAGCGATGGATGGCCCGGTGAATTTTGGTGAACGGGATCGCTGGTGGGGCATGCTTACGATGGGATTTACCGAGCCACTTTACTGCATGAATTACAACCCACCCTATTACCAGAAACTTTTTGAGGATTATGGCTTCAAAGTTTTTTATAATCAAATATGCCTGGGAATGCCAGCTCAAAAACCATTGGAACAAAAAGTATGGGACCGTCATGATGCTATTGCAGCAGATAAAAATTATAGCAGTAAACTCATTAATAAAAACCAGCTGGACAAATTTGCCAATGATTTCGCTATTGTGTACAATAAAGCCTGGGCTGGCCATGGCGGACTTAAACAATTAAAAAAAGAGCAGGTATTGACCATGTTCAAAAAAATGAAGCCGGTAATGGATGAACAGCTTTTATTTTTCGCTTATTATAAGGAAGATCCTATCGCCATCTTTATTAACCTCCCCGATCTTAACCAATGGTTCAAATACCTTAACGGAAAATTTGGTTTGTTGCAAAAATTATATTTTCTCTGGGTAAAAAAATTCAAGCCTAACAGGAAATTTGTTGGTGTAGTGTTTGGCGTTGTGCCCGAATTCCAGGGTAAAGGCGTGGATGCATATATTATTGGAAGATCTTCGATACAGCTCCAAAAGCCAAATCCCGATTATCTTGAATATGAAATGCAGTGGATCGGCGACTTCAATCCAAAAATGATCAATATCGCGGAAAACCTGGGGCATGTTTCCAGAACAAGAAACCTTGTTACCTACCGTTATATTTTCGACCGCACAAGAGAATTTAAGCGGCACCCGATGTTGGGATAATTGTTAACTTGCGGGGAAGATACTTTGAATTTTGAATTTTGAATTTTGAATTTTGAATTTTGAATTTTGAATTTTGAATTTTGAATTTTGAATTTTGAATTTTGAATTTTGAATTTTGAATTTTGAATTTTGAATTTTGAATTTT
>JBDSBG010000208.1:0-60239 GCA_039921685.1 Ferruginibacter sp. | reverse complement strand
ATAAAGTTCGAATTCTATCAGTACCTGCATAAGGCGCATCTTTCCGTCGGGTTGCGACGTAGTCGCAATTGAAAAAATGCGCAGCATATTTTTTCAAACGGCGGAAAGCAGCGCCGGTGCAGGTACGTAGCCCGCCGGCTGTGGAGGCGAAAGCAACGAATTTGAAGTACTAACCAAAGCGAGTAAAGGCTATGCGCTTATTCTACCTAATCCTATATTCAATGTTCAACGGATAAAAAAAGAGACCACTTCCTGTTAATGAAGCGGCCTCTTTCCTGGCTTTACTTTATAAATGCTACTTGTTTTTCAATGGAATTTATAAATTGGTCGTCTTTAGTTTTTTTGGAATTTTAATTGTGAAAGTCATTTCAGATCCATTGCGGCGTGCCTTCAACGGGTAGCTTCCTTTTTCATTATTTTCACTCAACAGGTCTCTTGCCTCATCGGTGTTTTTTACTTTTTCCCCGCCAATTTCAATGATGATATCATCTTTTTTCAGGCCTGCCAGGGCTGCTGCTGAGCTATCCTGTACTTCAAGTATTTTTACACCCTTTTCATCCTCCGTATCCTGTATCTTCAACCCTAATTTTTGGCGTCGTGGGAAGCCATAATTGAAACCATCAATGCCTGCTATTTGTCCCTGCAGTTCCTGTAATTTTTCAAGTTGTCTCAGATCGCCTTCCATTTTCCATTTATCTGCATCCGGTGCAAAGGGCATAGTGAATGTTTTATATGAACCATCAGGGGCATTAAATGAATAGCTTTTACTGAATGAAGTTTTTCTTTCACCCAAAGTAGCTTTCACATTTTTTTCTTTCCCATCTCTCATATAATTTATCTGTACTTCATCTTTTGGTTTTTTTGAATTCACAGCTTCAAACAAAGATTGAGGGCCCTCAATTTTTTTATTATCAAATTTGGTAATGATATCTCCTTTTTGAAGCCCCGCTTTCCCTGCAGCGCTTTCTTTTGAAACCTCCTCCACAATTTTTGCACCGTCCCCTGTTTTTTCAGTATTGACTCCCAGGAATGCCCGCTTTTCCCCTTCATCATCGCTCCAGGCCATTCCACCGTTTTCAATATGATCGCCGAATCCAAATACATTTGCATCGCCATTGCGAACAATCGTTTTTCTCCTGTTTACAGTAACATCATCGTCTTTATATTCGGAAAGCGGTTTTCCATTAATGGTAATTTTATCTCCATTTATCTGCACATTGATCGTAACATCTTTATCACCTTTTTTCCGGATGATGATTTCCTCGGCTTCTCTTTTCTCATTATCATTTTTTCTCTTCATCATATCATCCTGGGCCATGGCCTTATAGCCAAATGACATAAACAACCAGGGAAAGAAAGCAAACATTAATTTTTTCATGACTTGATATTTTTATGTACGAAACTTTTAGTACATCAAAACTAAGGGTAAAATTTGAAATACGAAACTTTTCGGGGATTTTTATTTTTCTTTAACGAAAACAGCTGCAAGCCTCAAGCAACAAGCCTCAAGCAACAAGCCTCAAGCCTCAAGCTTAGCTGTATACTCAATAATGTCTTAATTTATAATGACCGCAATAAATTTTAGAAGGTTGAGTTATTTAATTGATTTGCTTTACCCTATAATATCGGGCTTGTAGCTTGCAGCTAACAGCTTGCAGCTAGCTTGCAGCTTACTTACATTATTTCTAAAACATGCTTGTGGATATTCTCCGCAATCTTATCCGTAGGCACATCATTATCATCCCCACCAAAAGGGTCTTCAATTTCTTCGGCTATGAGTTCAAGACTTGCTAAAACATAAAATACAAAAGCAACAACAGGAATTACATAATAGCCCAGGCTAAATACATAGCCGATTGGCAGGCTCATAATATAAAAGAAAATAAATTTTTTGATGAATACACTATATGAATAAGGGATGGGGGTGTTCTTTATACGTTCGCAGGCGCCGCATACATCGGTAAAAGATTGCAATTCTGCATTTAGAATGATGAGTTGATTTCCATCTATCTTTTTTTCTTCATATAGTTTTTGAATATGTTCAAACATCAAAAGTGCTATCTGGTTGGGAACATGCTTCCCCTTATCTATTTTATTAAAAATGTGATCATGTTCTTTTGTTTCAAAAAGAGCGATCCTTGTTTTCTCTGTTTTTAAATGATTATGTAATGCATAAGCATAGGCAGGAATGATCTTTCTAAAAAATGCCCGCTGGTCATAGTCTTCTTTGTGGAGCATTGCAGATAATTTCAAAGCAAGATTGCGGCTGTTGTTTACCAACGCACCCCATAATTTTCTTCCTTCCCACCAACGGTCGTATGCCGTATTTGTTCTAAATACCAGTAACATAGAAATGGCAAAACCCAGCAGCGTATGCATGATTGGAATATTACGGACGAAACTTTTTTCTGTCAACTTAAAATATTCCATTTCAAGAAATGCTACCATCCAGGAATAAATGCAAATTCCAATCAGTAATGGAAATAATTTACGAAAAGTATCGGCCTTGTGAAGACGGAATATGAAGCTGAACCAGTCTTTGGGATTGTAATTGATCACGGTGTGTGTTGTGAGTTTTGAATGATGATTGTTGAGTTTGAGTCTTTCGACTAGTAACATTTCGTAAATAAAAATGAATTTTCTCTGTGCCCCGTGTCTCTATGTTTCAAAGCCCTTGTGCAATTACTGAAACACAGAGGCACAGAGGCACAAAGGCACAGAGAAAAGAATAAATAGAATGCCGTATCGTTCATGGATTAGTTTTTTTCTTATTGATCAATGAAAAATTTATGGTGATCGAGTTCAGAATATCAGACATGTTTTCTTTTATTCTAAAACTTAAAATGATTTTCCCTGTGCCCCCGTGTTTCTGTGTTTCCGTGTCTCTGTATTTCAAAACCCTTGTGCACTTACTGATACACAGATGCAAAGGCACATATGTATGATGGCTGTTAGTAAGACATATAAGCATTCAATTTATTGAACTAATTAAAGGATTAAACGCATACGCCCATCTCAGCATCTACAACTCAGAAATGTTGCTATTTACGGCAACATAGGTCTTTACAGGGCAATCGTCCACAATACCTGACGACACATACTTCATCCCTATTTTTTCCAACACGCTTAGTGAAGCCGCATTTTCAATATGAGCACGGCCGGTGATGATCTTTAAATTGAGGGTATTGAATCCATAATCCAATGTTTTTGCTGCGGCTTCAGTTGCATATCCAAATCCCCAGGCAGATTTCATAAAACGATAACCAAGATCAATCTCATCGAGTTCCGGCCTGTATTTAAGTCCGCACCAGCCAATAAATTGATTATTTTCTTTTGTAAACACCGCCCAGCGGCCCAGCCGCCTTTCATACTGTGGAAGAATGATAGTTGTAAGGATCTCCCTTGCCTGCGCTTCATCTTGTAGGATTGGTTCGTGCAAATATTTTAAAACTTCGGGGTCGCTGTTTAATTGTAACAACAATCCTGCATCCGCTACTGTAAACTGACGAAGCAAAAGACGGCTTGTTTCGAAAAGTGGAGTCATGAATACAATTTGATGATAAGATAATTTGGAAATTTGATAATCCTTTGGAAATGTTAGAACTACTTAAATCATTGCCGTCTTCACATTATCAAATCATCAAATTACCAAATCATCAAATCAATTATAATAATGCTTTCACAATTGTAATTACATCTTTCAACCTGGTCGCGTCCTGTCCGCCAGCAGTTGCTAGTGTAGCCTGGCCACCACCACCACCATTTATTAATTTACTTACATGTTCTTTGATGATCTTAGAAGCATCAAGTTGTTTTGCTTTGACAACGGTTTCACTAACGCTTACCGCTACGTGCGCTTTGCCACCGATGTTTGTACAAAGCACAATGAGATGATCATGAACATGATTTTTAAAATCAAAACATAGTTTTTTTAATGCATCTGCATTGGGTACTTCAATGATCTCTCCAATGAAACTAACATTGTTTATGATCTCATCTTTCTGCATTAATTCATTTCGGATACCAACCAACTGCCTTGCTTCCAAAGATTCAATGCGTTTATTCAGCAGGGCATTTTCCGCGATTAAGCTCTCAATTGATTTTAATATTTCCTTTGGATTTCTTAATGTATCACGCACTGAACGTATTTCTTCGAATTGCTGGTTGACAAGGTCTTCTGCCGATCTTCCACAAACTGCTTCAATACGCCTCACGCCTGCGGCAACTGCACTTTCTGATTTTATTTTAAACAAACCAAGTTCCCCTGTGCTGCCAATATGCGTACCGCCGCATAATTCTATTGAATAATTTGGATCCATCATCACTACCCGCACGGTATCGCCATATTTTTCTCCAAACAAAGCCATTGCACCCAACGCAATTGCTTCATCCTTGCTCATAGATTTAATAACAACCGGAATATTTTCCCGAATCTTTTCATTCACGGTTTGTTCGATGGCAGAAAGTTCCTGGTCTGTAACTTTAGCAAAATGAGAAAAATCAAACCGTGTATGTTCTTCATTTACCAAACTTCCTTTTTGAGCAACATGCTTACCCAATACCTGCCGCAATGCAGCATGCATCAGGTGAGTAACGCTGTGGTGAACTGAAATATTTTTTCTCCTGTGACGGTCAACAATAGCTGTAACTTCTCCGGCAAGCTGACCAGGTATACTTTCAGCGAAGTGAATGATCAGGTCATTTTCTTTTTTTGTATCAATGATCTTAAGCCTCACCCCTGTTCCCTCTCCCCCGGGAGAGGAGAAAACCAACACACCAGTGTCACCAACCTGGCCACCACTTTCTGCATAAAAAGGAGTTGATTCCAGCACTATCTGGTATTGTTCTTTGCCTTTGCCTTTTGCTTTCCTGTATTTAAGAATTTTTGTTTTTGATTCTACAGAATCATAGCCGATAAAAATATTTTTATTGTTTTCATTTACTATTTGCCAATCTTCGGTATCTATTGCGGTCGCAGCCCTGCTGCGATTTTTTTGTTCAGCCATTTCTTTGTTGAAAGCATCTTCCTCGACGGATAAATTATTTTCCTGTGCGATTAATCTTGTTAAATCAATCGGAAAACCAAAAGTATCCAATAGCTCAAATGCATCTTCACCCCGAATGGTTTTTGAGTTAATTGTTGCCGGTGAGTTTATAATGTCATCCATTCGCTTTAAACCCTTCTCTAAAGTTCTTAAAAACGCCTCTTCTTCTTCTTTGATTACTTTGCCAACAAAATCTTCCTGTTGTAACAATTCAGGAAAAACATTTTCAAATTGTTTTGCTATTACAGGTAATAACCGGTGAAGTAAAGGTTGTTTGTAATCCAGGTAAGAATAATAATAGCGAACTGCTCTTCTGAGGATGCGGCGTATTACATAACCAGCACCAGTATTCGACGGAAGTTGCCCATCAGCAATTGTAAAAGAGATTGCACGTATATGGTCAGCCAGTACACGAAAAGCAATTGATTGCTTATCATCCCCGGCTGTGTACTTTTTACCTGTGAGCGTTTCTGTAGCTTCAATCGTCCCGGTAAAAACGTCTGTATCGTAGTTACTTTGTTTGTTTTGCAAAACACGGACAAGCCTTTCATAACCCATTCCTGTATCTACATGTTTGGCAGGTAATGATTCAAGACTCCCGTCTTTTTTCCTGTTGTATTGAATGAATACATTATTCCATATTTCAATCACCTGCGGATGGTCATTATTTACCAATGTAGCACCATCAACCTGTTTTTTTTCTTCATCTGTCCTGCAATCTGCATGAATTTCTGTGCATGGGCCGCAAGGGCCTGTATCGCCCATCTCCCAGAAGTTATCTTTTTTATTGCCAAGCAGGATATGATTTTCAGGAACATACTTTTTCCATTCATTCCATGCTTCTTCATCTTTTGGTAAACCTTCTTTTTCATCACCTTCAAAAACGGTGACGTATAAATGTTCTTTCGGTATCTTATAAATTTCGGTCAACAGCTCCCAGCTCCATGCAATGGCCTCTGTTTTAAAGTACCCGCCTGCCGGACGGGCAGGATTGCCAAAGCTCCAGTTCCCGAGCATTTCAAACATAGTATGATGATAGGTATCTACACCCACTTCTTCAAGGTCATTGTGCTTTCCACTTACGCGTAAACATTTTTGAGTATCAGCAATACGGGCTGATGGGGCGGTTTTATTGCCCATGAAATAATCCTTAAACTGGTTCATGCCTGCATTAGTAAACAGGAGGGTTGGGTCATTTTTTATCACTATCGGTGCCGATGGTACGATCAAATGTTCTTTTGATCTGAAAAAATCTAAAAACTGTTGCCTAATCTCAGAAGCCTTCATCATAGTTCAATTGTTTATACTGGTTGCTAGTTGTTATTTATCGGTTTATATTTGTGATACCCGGTTTCTGCGGGAACTTTAAGGTAAACCTGCAATTTAGCAATTAAGCCTGAGTTTTAAGACCCATTTTGGGTTTTGGTCTATATGAAAAAAATAAAATACTACTATAACACTCATACGTTGCGGTATGAAAAGCTGGTTACGCCGCTGCGTGTAAAATTGTTGCGTTTTTTTGGTTTTCTATCGGCCCTGCTTGTGAGTTCTGCGATCATCATTTATTTATACAACCGTTTTTTTCCAAAACCTTCAGATATTCAGTCAAACAGGCGCTTTGAATTATTAAATGATAATTATAAAACGATCACCGCAAAAGTAAAAACCCTGCAGGACCAGATGGCAGAGCTTGAGAAGCGGGACAATAAAGTGTATCGTTCTATTTTTGAATCGAATCCATTGCCAGATAGTGCCCGGGCTAAACTGATTGAGAAGCAAAAGGAGCTGGATAAAGTAACCGTGATGGATGATAACCTTATAGGAAAAGATATCGCCGACCAGCTCAATAATATCACTGCAAGGATTGCCTACCAGTTTCAAAGCTATGATTCCATTTCAAAACTCATTAGCAAACAGGATGTAAAACTTGCAAGCATACCAGCTATACAGCCCGTGAGCAATAAACAACTGGATCGAATTGCCAGTGGGTTTGGCATGCGCATTGACCCGGTTTATGGAACGCCCAAAATGCACAAGGGTCTTGATTTTACTGCTCCACAGGGTACGCCTATTTATGCTGCAGGTAATGGAACCGTGAGTGAATCCGGGTTTTCAGAGGGGGGGTATGGCAACCATGTGGAGATCAACCATGGTTATGGATACGAAACAGTTTATGGCCATATGGTAAAAGTGAAAGTAAGAAGGGGCCAGAAAGTAAAGCGGGGAGATGTGATCGGCTGGGTAGGGAGTACGGGTAAAAGCACAGGCCCACATTGCCATTACGAGGTTCATATCAATGGGAATGCAGTGGACCCCGTTTATTTCTTTTATAATGATCTTAATGCCGAGCAGTATGACAGGCTCCTAAAAATCGCAGCTACTGGTAGTGCGAAAAGTTTTGATTAATTTTATACCTGTTGTTCTATTTGGATGCTGGCAATTATCTTTAAAACTTTTGCAACATTCATACAAGTTGCGCATTATAAATTTATACCATGGCACTAAAACAATCAGCTTTCGATTTTGATTTCCCACAGGAAGATAATAATCCTGCTGCAGGTGAACATACATCAAAACTAAAGCCACCACCCCGGCAGGAAATGGCAATTGCAGAACCAGACCCTGAGCCCATTTTGCTGGAAGATGAAGTTGTTTTTAAACCAGCAGCGGAAACAGTTGCGGTGAAAGCGAAAACGCCCACTACGGGAGATACGTTAAAAAAGTCTACGCGTGGCCGTATGAAGCTGAGTGATATGAATGCATCAGCTGAATTGATTGAAGTTCCAGAAGATAAAGTTTTGTTTGAGAAACGATATTACAGCATTGGTGCAGTGTCGGATATGTTTAAAGTAAATCAATCACTGATCCGGTTCTGGGAAAATGAGTTCAACATTTTAAAGCCGAAAAAAAATGCAAAGGGCGACCGCTTTTTCCGGCCGGAGGACGTAAAGAACCTCAAACTTATTTATCATTTATTAAGAGAAAGAAAATACACTATTGAAGGTGCAAAAGAATTTTTAAAAAAGAGCAAAAATGCCGATAAGAAATTTGAAATGATCGAATCGTTGAAAGACCTTAGATCATTTTTATTTGAATTAAAAGCAAACCTCTGAGTTATAAAGCAACCTATGAAACAATTTTTATTAGTGCTGGTATTTTTAATATCGGCTGTAGCCATAGTACAGGCCCAATCGCCCTATACATCTTTCAGGGATGATAAACAGGTAACTATTCTAAATGGAATAATCAGTAAATATATTTTGCAGAATGACCCGGTGTTTAGCTGGTATGCATCCAGTCAAACAAGCTATATACCGCCTGTTGAATTGGTAAATGCTTTTGAAGCGGCGAAAGGAAAAGTGTCTTTTGTAATTTTTGGCGGAACCTGGTGTGATGATACTCAGTTTATCTTACCTAAATTTTTTAAGCTGCAGGAGAAAGCTGGCGTTGCTGATTCCAGTGTTAGCTTCTTTGGCGTTAACCGGGATAAAAAAACACTCGGCAATTTTGCAGATGTATTTAAAATTACCAATGTGCCTACCATTATTGTACTGAAAGATGGGAAGGAAGTTGGAAGGGTTGTGGAGTATGGAAAAACAGGGAAGTGGGATATTGAATTAGGGGAGTTAGTGAAATAATTTTTACTTCTTTAATGAAATGGGGCTAATTTTTTTCCGTTGACTAAAGTCAACGGAAAGTGATAGTCTAACTAAATTCAATTGCAATTAAATAATGGATTCATTTTTTGGTGCGGCATTCCCGATATCGCCACTGTAAATATTAATATCACTTCCTGCGGAGGCAAGTTCTAATTTTAAATCTTCAATAACTTTTTTCACTGCAATATTAAATGATTGCTTTATAGCATTGAAATCTGCCATCGTGCAATGGATGGTAAAGAATTCAACTGTAATGGTAACCCCGTTCTTATTAAAATCAGTAAAGAAGACAGAGAATTTTATTATTTTTTCCGGTTCCTGTGAGAGTATTTTTTTTGTGTTTTCAATTAGTGTTTCAATGTTCTTTGTTGATGTTGCTGCAGAGAATTCGAGTTTGATTTCTGCTCGTCTTTGTGTTCTCATACTGAGATTGTCAACCATGCTGTCAACCATCTGTTTATTGGGAACAGTTACCAATGTTTTTTCAGGTGTGCGTATCCGTGTGCTGCGTAAACCAATATGCTCTACGGTGCCGCTGATATTATTTACTTTTAAAGTGTCGCCCGTATAAAAAGGTTTGTCAAAAAATATCACAAATGAGGCAATGAGATTTTCAAGGCTTTCTTTCCCCGCAAGGGCCAGGGCAGCGCCTACGATACTCAACCCAGTTATGACTGAACCAATGTTTTGATTAAAACCAGCTTTTATTACCATCAAAATCCCGAAGATGGTAATAACGACTTTGAAGAAATCCCGGAAAAAAACGATGAGCTGATCATCTGCCTTGTCCTTTGCGACCTTTACTTTTTGTTCAAGGATCAACGCAATGAAATCGATCAGGCTGCGTATGAACCAAAAAAAATAAACAATGATCAGGCAGATCCCTATTCTTTGGATGATTTCATCCGTAGCATGCCCATATATTTTAAAGTTCCAGGCTTGCGGGAAATTTAACTTATCAATGGCAAAAACAGAAATGGAGATTGTAATGAACCAGGACAGCGGCTTTATGATCAGTGCAATAAACGCTGGTTTCTCAATGCTCTTCCAGTTGTTTTTTACAACAATATAAAGCAAGGAAGCAATGTAGTGTGATAAGAATCTTTTGAATAATAAAAGGAAAATGATCGTGGCAAATACGATGAGTAAACTTTCAATGCTATTGTCAAAAATTATTTTATCTAAGAAATTCATTCTACAAACTGGTTAATAAATTATTGAACACCGTACACCTCTATACCATCTTCTTTCAATAAATACACTTTATTGTTGATCGCTTTTATTGCCTGGTAATTTTTAAAAAAAGCAGGCAATTTATATTTTTTTAAGTTAAGCGAACTGAGTTCATAACTGAAAAGTGTATTTGCGGAAAATCCATACATTTTTTTACCGGCGATTGCTGTATTTTCCCAACCTGGAAAGGGGATAGTATTTTTTAATGCTCCATAGTAATCAAAAATATAGAAGCCTTTTCTTTCATCGTATAAGTATACAAGGTTGTCACTATCTATGATTTGAGAAGGAGAGGGAACCGAATCAACAAGCAGGCGCAGGTCCGTGCTTTCCTGTAAAAGTTTTCCGTCATCATCTATTTTCTTAAGCTTGCTGTCCTGCTCATCAAATAGCCAGATATTGTTATCATAAGAAGTGGCGATTGCTTTTACGCTAAAAATATTTTGTTTCCTGAAATTGATGGTTGTTCGCATAGCAAGCAACCTGTCGAGGATAACAACTGTCGAGAAATTCTTGTAGTAGACCAGTGTTTTAAGCGGGTTGCTTACATCAATATAAGAAGGGTTGCCATATTTTTTTACATCATTGAATACAGCGAGGGAGTCACCTTTACTATTTAATTTTTTCAGTTGATTACCAGCAGTAATAAGATAAATATTATCCAGCAAATCAACATTCATGTAAATATAATTGCCGGGGATTGTTTTTTCAAATGTGAAATCTGCATTGGACCTGGAAGAGGCAGGTATAGTTGTTTCAGTTACCGGCGCTGTTTGCCCATAAGTTGTGCAAGCAAGAGCAACAGCGATAATGGTGTTATAGAAGAACTTGATTTGCAAAATGATGTTTTATTTGTTTGCTATTGGCCTGCTTTGTTTACCATCAATAATTCTTTGTAATATTTCAAACTCAAATCTTTACCATCAAATACCGCATAGCTATCATATTTTATCCAGTCACCAAGATTTATATAACGGCTTTTATCATTTAGTTTAATATCGAGGGGTAGATGGCGGTGGCCAAAAATAAAGAAATCGAAATGATTCTTTTGCAGTTGTTCCCTGCAGTAAGTTACAAGCCATTCATTTTCCTCGCCCATAAACACTTCATCCTTGGTTCCTGTTTGTGCCCTGCTTTTACGGCTGAAATAGTCTGCCAGCCCCATACCGATATAAGGCGGCAAAATGCCAAACATCCATCGGCTGAATTTATTCCTGAATATTTTTTTTATGAATTTATAACCATGATCACCCGGACCAAGCCCATCCCCATGGCCAATCAAAAATTTTTTTCCATTGAATTCGAAAGGAACAGGTTCATAATAAACAGGGATATTTAATTCCTTTTGGAAATAATCTGTCATCCACATATCATGATTACCTACAAAAAAATGAACAGGAATTCCGCTGTCTGTGAGCTCCGCAAGTTTACCAAGGATCCGTACATAGCCTTTTGGAACTACTTTTTTGTACTCATACCAAAAATCAAATAAGTCACCTACAATAAAGATTTGTTCAGCGTCATGTTTCACTTCATCCAGGAACCTGGTAACCTTTTTCTCACGGGCAAGGCTGGCCGCAGCATCGGGTGCGCCAAGATGAAAATCTGAAAGAAAGTATATTTTTTTTGATGGCTGCATCTTTTGTAACAGACCTAGGGTTTGTTTTTCTGCTGTAGGTATTTTAGCACATCACCAATAGCGATCTCTTTCATATTAGATACATCTCCATTGTACCAGTAAACCCAGGCTTCTGATCCAATGCCATTTTGAAAAGCATTTACCAGTTCCCGTTTGTAAAGCGGTATTTCGCCTGCTTCTACATTCAATCCTTCGTAATCATCCAGCTGGTCAATGGCCCAAATGAAATCTTCAGGGCTGTTTGATTCATATAATTCACCGGTTATAAACGAATCATCATTGGTAGTAGGTATTGCTACAGGGTGTTCACCTTTATCATAAAATTTTCCCTGTACCACCGCTTCACCTAATAAATGAAAATACCGGGTGAGGTACTCGTAAGCAGGATTGCGAAAGCCGCTGCGTAAGGAGCCATATACAAATAAGCGGTATGAGAGTGTCATAATATATTTTTATTAGTCAAAGAGTTGTATTTAGTTACCTCGGCTGTTTGCGGCCAATTTGCTTGTCTTTGGGAATCGTTCCGAAGTTCTTAAGCCTCAACCAGGAAACAATATACTTCTTTTGGCCCATGCACACCAGTAACCAGTGTTTTTTCAATATCTGCAGTTCGACTTGGGCCGCTTGCAAAGGTTATTTGGGATGGAATATTGTTTTTATATTTTGCTTTCAAAAAGGTTAGGGCATCCTTTAAGTCATATACCATTTGTTTCGAATATGCAATACAAATGTGAATGGGTGCATAAACACTTGTTGTTCTTCCGCTTTGTTGCGCCGAGCTCATAACGATTGTACCTGTTCGTGCCACCAGGTATTCGCAACCGGTAATGGACACGTCGCAGGAAGCAAGATCATGAAAAGGCTTTAATCCTGGAAGCAATGAAATAATTTTGTCCTCTGTAAAATAAATTTTTGTCCAGTTTCTTTCTGCTATCAGTAACAGCAATTGTTTTTTCAATTCTTCTTCATCATTGCAGAATGCAAATTTCCCCTGCAGGTTTGTAAATGCTTCAGCAAAAACAATTGCTTCATCTTCTTCAGCAGGCTTGAATACAGGCTGCGTGCCCTCGCTATGTGGAAATGGCAAAGGCACCGGATTACTCAGTGCCTGCCGTATTTTTTTTAAAATATTTTCCTTAGCCGGAGATATTGCCATTGTCCATTTTTAAATGATCGGTGGATGTCTGAGTTCCTCCGGGATCGTCGTTTCAGGTGGAGTGCTAACAGCATCTTCTGGTTCGATATCAAGTATTTTCTTTTCTTCGAAGGGGCGTTTACCAATCAAAGCCTCTACATCGCTCTTGAATAGGACTTCTTTTACAAGCAGTTCTTTCGCAAGTTTTTCAACGTCTCCTCTTTTATCTTCGAGCAGTTGTTTGGTTTTTAAATAAGCTCCTTCAATCAGTTTGCGCACTTCCTGGTCTATCATTTTACCTGTTTCTTCACTGTAAGGTTTGGTAAAATAATTTTCCTGCGATGGATCGTAGAAACTGATATTGCCCACTTTATCATTCATACCATACATGGTTACCATGCTGTAAGCGATCTTCGTGATCTGTTGTAAGTCATTGCTGGCACCCGTGCTGATCTTATTAAAAAAGATATCTTCACTTGCCCTTCCACCTAATGTCATACAAATCTGGTCGATCAACTGATCTGTATTATACAGGTATTGTTCCTTTGGTGTGTACTGTGCATACCCCAGGGCAGCTGTACCTCTTGGAACAATCGTAACCTTTAATAACGGGTAAGCGTGCTCTAAGTACCAGCCGCAGATCGCATGGCCCGCTTCGTGATAAGCAATGATCTCTTTTTCTTCAGGGGAGATGATCTTATTTTTCTTTTCCAATCCTCCTATAACCCTGTCAATTGCATCCTGGAAATCACTCATATCAACTGCCTCTTTATTTTTCCTTGCTGCAATTAATGCTGCTTCATTACAAACGTTTGCAATATCGGCACCGGCAAACCCCGGCGTTTGTTCGGCAAGTTTATGAATATCCAGTTTTTGAGAAATCTTAATTGGCACAAGATGCACTTTAAATATAGCTTCCCGTCCAACAAGGTCCGGCCGGTCAATGGTGATCTGCCTGTCGAAGCGGCCTGGCCGCAATAAAGCATTGTCTAATACATCCGGCCTGTTGGTAGCCGCTAATATGATGATACCAAGGTCAGTTCCAAAACCATCCATCTCCACCAGGAGTTGATTCAGCGTATTCTCTCTTTCATCATTGCTCATCATTACATTCTTTCCTCTCGCACGGCCAATCGCATCTATCTCATCAATGAAAATGATACAAGGCGCTTTTTCACGTGCCTGTTTGAAGAGGTCACGCACACGGCTTGCACCTACCCCAACAAACATTTCAACGAAATCACTTCCACTAAGACTAAAGAAGGGAACCTGTGCTTCTCCTGCAACGGCTTTAGCTAAAAGCGTTTTACCGGTACCGGGAGGGCCCACCAACAATGCACCTTTGGGAATCTTTCCACCAAGTGCTGTATATTTTTTTGGATTTTTAAGGAAGTCCACAATTTCCATTACTTCCACTTTTGCTTCGTCAAGACCGGCAACATCACCAAAATTGATATTTACTTTCGTTCCTTTTTCAAACAATGTGGCTTTTGATTTTCCAATATTGAAAATACCGCCCGGGCCACCACCACCACCTGGCCCACCGACTTTGCGCATCATTACCACAAATAAAAAACCGATGAGTAAGATTGGCAATAAGGTACTTATGATCTGGCCAAACAACTCGCCTTCATCATCCGGAGAATCGGGGATGGCAGTGATCTGATTTTCTTTATAAAATTCACCAATTTGAGCAGCAAAGGTTTTATCATCAATAATGCTGAAATAAAGCTGCGGTGCATTTATTTTAAGTGCCGCATCATATTTCTTATCGTCCTGTTTGTCGTTTAACAAGCCTCTATAAAGGCCGGCTTTACCTACCAGGCTGTCTTTATTAAGAAAAACACGAACCAGCTTTTTATTCCGAATCGTTTTTATCTTTTCAACATCACCCTGTTTCAGCATTTCATAGAATTTCTGTTGATCCGTTTCAACACCCGTGCTGTTAACCCCACGGTACATATTGTAAGCGATGATGGATAAAAACACGATACCGTATATCCAGTATATATTAAACTTTCCTTTCTTCTTTTGCGGATCATCTCCCTGTCCCGGAACATTGTCTGGAGAAATCTTTCTTTTATTACTAGGTTGATTCATATTTTGTTGTGCCATTATTTGGAATTATAGGGTATTGTTTTTTGAATTTTAGCTTTTATGTTCAGTTGCAGGTGCATCACTCCACAACTCCTCAAGCTGGTAAAATTTTCTTGGTTCAGGCAGCATTACATGCACCACTACATTAACATAATCTATGAGGATCCATTGTTGTGCCTGCCTGCCTTCGTGTTTATAGGGTGATTCTTCACAAAGTTCTTTCACCTGGTGTTCTACTTCGTCGGCAATTGCTTTTAATTGGTTGGGATTGTTTGCCTGGCAAATGATGAAAAAATCTGCAACAGCTTCGTGTATTTTACGGAGGTCCATGCTAACAATGTGTTCGCCCTTTTTCTCCTGGATAGCATGAATGATTGTTTTGAAAATTTTGCTGTTCTTGGTTAATCTGGTCAGGCTTTTTTTGCGACTGTTCAATAAGTTCAGGTTGTTCAAATGTGTAACGATTTTATTTTTTTATATACATGGAATCCTCCATGTTTTGTTGGCTAATAGAAATTAGCTTGCAATTTATGTCAAAAGTACTATTTCTTTGCCATTTGATTAAGTTATGAAATCTATGGAATTTTTTCGCATCCTGAACAGTGTTGACAGTACCAACAACTATGCCATGGCAGCGCTTCATGCAGGAATGGCGAAGCCTGGAATGGCATGGTTTGCAATGGAGCAAAGTTCGGGAAAAGGGCAGCGTGGCAAAGCATGGATCAGCCAACCGGGCGAAAACATTCTAATGAGCGTAATATTTCAACCCCAAGCCCTTTTTTTAAGCAGTGCGTTCCTTTTTAATGCCGTCGTTTCCAATACATGTTACTCTTTTTTAACTGGCTTCATGAAGGATGAAATCAAAATTAAATGGCCAAATGATATTTACCTGCGTGACAGAAAGGCAGGAGGTATCCTCATTGAAAACATTTACCAGGGTGCAACATGGAAATGGGCAGTCGTTGGCATAGGTATTAATGTGAACCAGGTGGCGTTCGCCGACAGCATCAAAAACGGGGGGTCATTGAAACAGGTTACTGGTGAAAACTATGATGTGATCAAGCTGGCGAAAGAACTTCATCAAATGATCGTAGATGCTTTTTCAAATATTGGCCATTCAACCTTTTCTGAAATTATCAGGACATACAACAACAACCTTTACCTGATTAATAAAAAAGTAAGACTGCGAAAACAAAATATGGTTTTTGAAACTACCATAAAAGGAGTTAATGAGCATGGGCAGCTACTCACTGCCGACAGGATGCCAAGGGTATTTGAATTTGGAGAAGTGGAGTGGGTGCTGAATGCAGAAATCTGAAAAAGGAAGTTTCTTAATCTGGTATGCGATGTTGTGCGCTTTGTGCCTGGCGAAGGTTATAGTGGTATTTGCAGTGCTTTGGTTTTAATATTCAATATTCGACGTACAATATTCAATGCTCTCGGGTCTGTACGTAATACCATGTTGCGGATCATTATTCATTTTCTGCGTTTCTTGCCTCCACTTCATATTTGTTATTGTAATAACCTTTTCTCAGGCTTTCCCAAACGTATCTTAACAAGAAATTGAAAAAACCATATCGTTTGTACTGCTGCACATGACATAGTTCGTGTTTCACCCATTTTTCATTGCTTAAAAATGCTGCTGCAGTGCTGTTCCACAAATGAATTGTTTTCCCCAGCACCATCGCAACGTTTTTTTTGCCGAGTTTTTTTGCGGCAATTCTTGCCAAAAAGGAATTCTCTTTTATTTTATAATCACCTGAATGCATGTTTCATTGGTTCTGATGTTTAAAAGTTGCAAACAATCAATTCCTTTTTAGATCTTTCAACTTGTGGACAGGCCCGAAATTTTTTGAATTTCTTCCCAGCTTTTTAAAATTTCTTCAGCATGCTGTTTATTTTTTGGCCTTGTAAATATTTTCCTGATCACGCCTTTTTCATCAATTAAAAATGTGGTTCGATGAAGGCCCATATATTCCCGTCCATATAATTTTTTCTGGCCCCAGACAGCATATTTATCAATCAGCTTGTGTAAAGGGTCGGAGATAAGGGTAAATGGAAGATCATATTTCTCCTCGAATTTCTTATGCTTTTTTTCCGCATCGGGGCTAACACCCAAAACAATAAAACCATTGTTCATTAGCAAGCCATAATTGTCACGCAGGTTGCAAGCCTGTATTGTACATGTTGGCGTATCATCTTCTGGATAGAAATACAATACAACTTTTTTTCCCTTGTAATCCGCCAGGGAAATTTCTTTTCCGTTTTGATCCTTTGCTTTAAATGCGGGGGCTTTAGTGCCTTCTGTGAGTCCTGTCATTTTTGAGTGTTTTAAATAAATTGACAATTGATAATGGACAATTGACAATGAAAAGACTTTACATGCCTGGCTGTAATTTACAATTATCCATTATCCATTATCAATTGTCAATTGCCAATTGTCAATTACCTCGTAAACCTATAAACCTTTTCAACCTTATTTCCTGCAAGATCTTCAACCACAACTTTGAGCTCGTGTTGTCCCGGCCCGCAATGTTCATCAAACAGATAAATGAAAACTTTTCCTTTGTCATTGGAAAAGCGCAGCCAGTTTCCATCGAGCGTGGCAGTAAAACTTACTATTTCTTCTGAATTATCAGCTACAACAAATGCAATACGGGTCAATTTTGTTGCGTGCATTCCATCCCTAAAACCTACTGGAGTAATGGTTGGTGGCGTATGATCAATCTGGAGTTGAAAATTGCCAAACTCCCTGAACCTTGATTTGTACCAGCCATTTTCATAGACCGCTTTTTTATAATCAGTTTTAGATCCGGAGAAACGTTTCATTACAACATGACCGGTATCTTCTACTGCAATATTATCATGTATCCTCACTGTAAAATAATTTTGTACTGGAACGGAAGTGTTGTGCAATTGGTAAATTGTTTTCCCAGTTGCTGAAGGAATCTCTTTATACTTAAAATTAAAATAATCATAAACACCTGTTTCCGGCAAATAAAAACTGAGGTTACTGTTTTCAAAAACATTGAACATGTTTGGAAAAAACATTTTACCCGGATCATTAGCAGGAATTGCATGTTGCACATTCATATTTTGCAATGAAAATTCAATTGTCGAACTGTTTTGATCAACATCACTTACAACAACTTTAATTTCATGCGTACTGTTTGGTTGTATTGAAACAATCCCATCACTGCCATCCGTCGATCTATAAATGCCATCGTTATAACCCGACAGCCTTGAAAGATGTTGTAAAAAGGGCCCGCCATTGCTCCTTGTCTTGTAATCAATATGTGCATTTAAATAGCGCGTCTCATCGTAACTGATATTATTCATTTCAAAGCCGCAGATTGATTTGCCGTTGTCAAATAATTCAGCACTAAAAATTCCATTTGGATTTTTTGATCCGGTAAAACAATCATAAGCACTGATCGCAAAACTTACTTTATCAAAGTTTACATTGATGGCTCCGCCTACAGGTTTATATACCCCATTCACTTTTTTTAGCGCATATAGTTTAGGTGTTTGCTCATAGGTACTTTGATCCCTGTTATAAACTGCCAGGCGCAAAACAACAGGGGGAACATTGTCAGGGATCGGCATCCCAAAAAGTAATGGGTTTAAAACCTTGTCTGTTTTTGTATCACGGATCTCAAAATGAACATGCGGCCCCTGGGAGCCACCAGTGCTGCCGCTCAATGCAATAAAATCTCCTTTTTTAACAGGGAAAAGGCCCGGCGGGATATCAAGGAACAATTGCCATTGCTGTAACTTGTACTGTTGTTCGGCGATGTATTTTTCAAGTTCAGGATAGAATTTATTTAAATGCGCATACAAAGTTGTAAACCCATTTGGATGATTGATGTAAATACACTGTCCAAAACCAAATGGTTCAACTTTTACTTTCGCAATATATCCATCGGCAGCAGCATAAACAGGGAGATTCACTTTTTGATCCGTTCTCATATCAAGCCCCATATGGTAATGATTAGGCCTTAGTTCGCCAAAATTAGCTACCAGGCCAATCTTCGCTTTCAGCGGCCATTGAAAATAATGCTGCGGGTAACTTGTGGGAGGAAATAATTGAGCAGAAACAAGTGCTGTACTTAAAACAATTAAAATCGTAATTAAAAAAAACTTAAATAAAAAATGGGCTAACTTCATTTGCATCTGCAAAACTATTGAGTATTGAATAGAAAATTAAAGATGTAGCTAATTAAATATCAAACTAACTCAAACCCTTAAAAACTATGAAACTTTTGATTTCTTTTTTCTTTTTAGTTTTTTACGTTTTTCCGTGTTTTTCTCAGGATTGTGAAGTGTTCATGGCTTCAATCCATGGAAAATATACAGGGGAATGCAAAAATAAAAAGCTGAAGGTGCAGGCAAAGCCGAAGGCATCGATACATATGAAGGGAATTTTAAGAATGGATACCCGGCTGGCCAGGGAACATATACTTATAAAAACGGTGATTTTTTTACCGGTAATTTTAAAAAAAGGGTTCTAAGGCCCCGGAGAATTTCATTATAAAAAAACCGTGTCAGATAGTATTATCATACCAATGCATCTTCTTTCTTTGGCTATTTGAGAATCCACTTTTGTGTACCCGTTTCCGTTTCTGCAGCGGTGTGGGCGCCTTATTATATTTTGTCTTGTTGCCCCTGGAGTAAAGGGGAACTGTTTACCCCGGCGCGTCTGTGCGTGCTCTCGCACCGAAATTACTGCACAACCTCCTGGCCTACCTCAAAATTTTCGCGTAAATTTGTGCCAACTCCACTTGTGCCAAAACCTAATTGGCACAACATCCATTGGCACAAAACAAAAAAAATGAAGACATTACCCGCAATCCGTAAAAAAGCCGGCCTTAGCCTGCGCTTTTGGGAAAGTTACGCCTATATTGGAGCATGGTTACGCCCTTATGAAATTGAAACAAAGTCACCTGGATTTAACCGGCTGGAAGTTTAGTCAACTGTGGGCCTTGCCAATACCCTTACGATAGTATCATTGAATACGATAAAGGGGAATTCTATGTCTGGCCCGCCGCCTCTTCCCGTAGTTAACTATTTCAATGTAAGTAAGGGGAGTTATGAACGCGAAGAAAGATCCACCAAGGATAAAGCATCTATAGTGGTTTTAAAGGGTTTGAAATTTCCTTTTGAAATGCTGGTTAATTATGGGGATGAAAGTTTCCAGGTTTTGATTTCAAAAGAAGGAGCCTGGAATATACTTGCGGAAATAAGTATGCGCACTGAATAGATGAACTTCAGCTTTACTCCGACATTCTTTATGAAAAAGTATTTTCCTGGTCAATACCCATTTGATTTTGGGCAAATCTTTCAACAGTTATAATAGCTTTCCGAATTAATTATATATTATTTTCCAATCAACTTTTTATTTTTACTATTTACAAGTACTTTTGCACGCCACTCAATCAGGCGTTCAATATGCCAATAGACAAATCCATCAAATCAGTATTAATTATAGGAAGCGGCCCCATTATTATTGGGCAGGCCTGCGAATTCGACTATAGCGGCACACAAGCAGCCCGGAGCATTAGGGAAGAAGGAATTGAAGTTATTTTGATAAACAGCAACCCCGCCACTATCATGACAGATCCAATGATGGCCGACAGGGTTTACCTGCTTCCATTAACGGTAGAAAGTATCGAGCAAATTTTAGAAGAAAATAAGATAGATGCAGTTTTGCCAACTATGGGTGGACAAACAGCACTGAATCTTTGTAAAGAAGTGGATGAACTTGGTATCTGGGAAAAATTTAATGTGAGATTGATCGGTGTAGATATTAAAGCAATTGATAAAGCGGAAGACAGGGAAAAATTCAGGAACTGGATGATCGAAATGAATATTCCTGTTGCACCGGCAAAAACAGCCAATTCTTTTTTAGAAGGAAAAGAATTTGCACAGGATATCGGCTTCCCGCTGGTTATCCGTCCTTCATTCACACTTGGGGGTACAGGAGGTGGTATCGTATTTAAGAAAGAAGAACTGGACGAAGCACTGAATAATGGCTTAACTGCTTCGCCCATTCATGAAGTGCTTGTAGAAAAGGCGGTGCTTGGCTGGAAAGAATTTGAATTGGAATTACTGAGAGATAGCAATGACAATGTTGTGATCATTTGTGCGGTAGAAAATTTTGATCCCATGGGTGTTCATACTGGCGACAGCATTACCGTGGCGCCGGCGATGACATTAAGTGATACAGCTTACCAGTTGATGCGTAATACCGCGATTAGCATGATGCGCAATCTTGGCAATTTTGCGGGAGGATGTAATGTGCAGTTTGCACTCAATCCACAAACAGAAGAAATCATTGTGGTTGAGATAAATCCAAGGGTTAGCCGCTCATCTGCATTAGCGAGTAAGGCTACTGGTTATCCTATCGCAAAAATTGCAGCAAAACTTGCACTCGGCTATAACCTGGATGAATTAAAGAACCAGATAACCCAATCCACTTCTGCTTATTTTGAACCGGCACTGGATTATGTGATTGTAAAAATTCCGCGTTGGAATTTTGATAAGTTCAAAGGAGCCAATGATACGCTTGGTTTTCAAATGAAAAGTGTGGGAGAAGTAATGGGCATTGGAAGATGTTTTGCTGAAGCTGTTCAAAAAGCCTGTCAGAGCCTGGAGAACGAAGCCGTGGGTTTGGGATACTATGGCAAGAGCTTAATGCGTACGGAAGAATTGCTTGAATACATTAAGATACCAAAATGGGATAGGATATTCAGGATCAAAGATGCTTTGATGGCTGGAGTAAGTATAAAACGTATTTGCGAAAGTACCATGATCGATCGTTGGTTTATTTATCAAATACAAAAGATCTGTGATTGTGAAAAACAGATCGCAAAGTATGATCTTAAAAGTTTACCTGATGAATTGTTGAGAGAAGCAAAGGGTTTAGGCTTTAGTGATGAGCAAATGGCAAGGATCATGCGGGAAGAAAATGCAGATGAAATTTATGAACGTAGAAAACAAATGGGTTTAACCCGTGTGTTTAAAATGGTGGATACATGTAGCGCAGAATTTGAAGCGAAGACGCCTTATTTTTATTCCACGTTTGAGGCCCCATCGATCTCCCCCGAAGGTGAACAACTGCTCTCTAATGAGTCGAAGGTTTCCCCCCGTCGGGGGGACGGAAGGGGGGCCATAATTGTTTTAGGAAGCGGTCCCAATCGGATTGGCCAGGGTATTGAATTTGATTATTGTTGCGTGCACGGTTTGTTGGCGATAAAAGAATGTGGTTATGAAGCCATCATGGTGAACTGCAATCCCGAAACGGTGTCAACTGATTTTGATATTGCGGATAAACTTTATTTTGAACCGGTGTTTTGGGAACATTTGTGGGAGATCATTGAATACGAAAAGCCTTATGGAGTTATTGTGCAGTTAGGAGGCCAAACCGCATTGAAACTCGCCGGCCGCCTTCATAATAAAGGAATAAAGATCATTGGAACTTCTTTTGATAATATGGATATCGCAGAAGATCGCGGACGTTTTAGCGATATGTTGAAGGAACTTGATATCCCTTACCCCAATTATGGTACAGCATTGAATACAGAAGATGCAGTGGAAGTTGCAAAAAGAGTTGGTTATCCTGTATTGGTTCGTCCAAGTTACGTGTTGGGTGGGCAAAGAATGCGCATTGTTTTAAATGATGAAGAACTTGAAAGTGGTGTGCTTAGTTTATTAAAACATTTACCGGGCAATAAGATATTGATCGACCATTTTCTTGATCGTTGCCAGGAAGCAGAAATAGACGCCATTTTTGACGGCACCGATTTTCACGTGATGGGCCTGATGGAACATATCGAACCTGCGGGTATCCATAGTGGTGATAGTAATGCTGTGTTACCACAATTTAATCTTACACCATTGGTAGTTCATACCATGGAAGAATATGCGGAGAAGATCGGGCGGGCATTAAACATAAAAGGGCTTATCAATATACAGTTTGCCATTAAAGACGGAAACGTATTTGTGATAGAAGCGAATCCAAGAGCGTCAAGAACAACGCCGTTCATTGCAAAAGCTTATCAAATTCCCTATTTGAATATTGCCACCAAAGTAATGCTTGGTGAAGCAAAACTCAGGGATTTTAAATTCGAGAAAAAACTAAAAGGATTTGCTATCAAAGAACCAGTGTTTTCTTTTAATAAATTCCCCGGTGTAAATAAAGAACTCGGACCGGAAATGAAAAGTACCGGTGAAGCTATCCGTTTTATCAAAGATTTGAGGGATCCTTATTTCCGCCAGTTGTACAAGGAAAGGAGTATGCATCTTAGTAAGTAAGAAAAGGATCTATAAAATGAGCAGGATCTGTTTATGAACCCTGGTTCATACTGAATGATTATTTACTACAGCATTTTCGGAGGAAAATCTTTTGTTTTTACGATTAATTCAACATGATTTATGGTTAGGTAGAAGCTACATTGAGGCATGCAATCGTACGGCATCCCCATCTGGAAGACTTCCCCTTTTTGCAGGATCATCATCCCGCTGATGACTGGAATTATTTTGCAATGGTATTTCCAGTTTTCTATATCAGTAATTGCGATTTTTTCCGGATGTTTTTTTACTTCATTCTTCCTGTTTTATTTTCTTCCCATTGAATTAAAATTCCGGTTACAATTTTTACAGGGAATATTACTGATGATGATGGTTTTATATTTTGCCTTGTTTATCAGTTGGCAAAAAGATGTCCGGCATCATAAAAATTGGTACGGCCATGCATATAACGATAGCAGCACACTTGTACTAAGGATCAGCAATCCTGTTACTGAAAAAACAAAATCATACAAGGCAGAAGCTGATGTGGAAACTATGATCACGGGCTCAAATGTCATTTCCACTGACGGAAAATTATTTCTTTATTTTTCAAAAGATACCGTTGCCGCTTTATTGAATTATGGAGATAAAATTTTAATCAAAGGTAAACTTCAGCGAATTAAAAATTCGGGCAATCCCGGTGCATTTAATTATGAACGTTATGGCGCATTTCAACAAACATTCTACACTGTTTACCTTAAACCAAATGATTGGATTCTTTTAAAAGAAAAAAGTATAAACCCGGTAAAGCGATTAATTTTCTCCATCCAGTCATATGTTCTTAATGTGTTGCAAAAAAATATCCAGGGAGATAAGAATGTTTTAGGAATTGCCGAAGCACTATTGATTGGTTATAAGGAAGACCTCGATAAAGACCTGGTGCAGGCATATAGTAACGCAGGTGTGGTGCATATCATAGCTATTTCCGGTTTGCACCTTGGGCTTATTTATGTAATGCTTGTCTGGATATTCAACCGCCTTCCCTGGATTAAAAAACAAAAACTGCTTAAAGTGATTTTGATTCTTGGTTGTCTTTGGTTGTTCTCGCTATTAACGGGAGCATCTGCTTCCGTTTTAAGAAGTGCAGTAATGTTTACCTGTATCATGATCGGTAAAAATTATTTTAAGCAGACTTCTATTTACAATTCGTTGGCTGCATCTGCATTTATTTTGCTTTGTTATGATCCATATTTTTTGTGGGATGTAGGTTTCCAGTTAAGTTACCTGGCCATTATCGGGATTGTATTTCTGCAAAAACCCATTGGCAACCTATTGTATTTTAAAACCAGCTGGCTCAATAAAATATGGAACATGCTTGCTGTTACATTAGCAGCACAGTTGATCACGTTTCCTATTTGTATTTACTATTTTCACCAGTTTCCTAATTTCTTTTTTATTACAAATTTGATTGCTGTACCGTTATCAACCCTGATTTTATTTGCAGAAATTTTCCTGGTTGCTTTTTCATGGATCAGTGTTGTAGGTATGCTCATAGGGAAAATAACAGGCTGGCTCGTATGGCTCATGAACTTTATTATTCAATCCTGCAACAGCCTGCCTTACTCACTAACGGATAATATCTACGCAAATATTTTTACCACATGGCTCCTGTATTTTTTTGTGATTGGCAGTTGTACCTGGCTTATCAAAAAGAATAAAAATTATTTTCGTCTTGCGATCGTAAGCCTTTTTGCTTTTACTGTCCTACAATCCTGGTCGAAAATCATGATCCGGCATCAGAGAAAGATCATTATTTATAATGTGCCAAAGCAGCAAGCCATTGATTTTGTTTACCAGGATAAATATTTTTTTGTTGGGGATAGCAGTATGTTAGGCGATGGCTTGTTACGCAACTTTCACCTGAAACCTGCACGAATTGCACTGCAGGCAAATCATTGTGGGACTGTATTGCCCGGACTCTATCATCGCAGCATGGAATGGCAATTCTTTGATAAGAAAATGATCATAATTGATTCAGCCGTGCATTTTATCCCGGAAGCAAATAAAATTAAAACAGATATCCTGCTGATCTCTAAAAATCCTCATTTACGAATAGCCGACCTGGCCGAAGCGATACAACCTGCCCTGCTCGTATTTGATGCGTCGAACAGTTTGTGGAAAATTGCCAGCTGGAAAAAAGAATGCGAAGAATTAGCTTTGCCTTGCTTCTCAATACCTGAGAATGGAGCATTTATTTTAGATATTGAATGAGCAGATTGCCCCAGTAATTTTAAACCTTAAAAACCAGCCCTGTCACCGGCAGGGGATGTTATGAAGAAAATTAAATCAGCGTTGATCTCCGTTTTTTATAAGGATGGCCTTGAAAATATTGTTCAGCAATTACACAATCTTGGTGTTACGATCTACAGCACCGGGGGTACACAACAATTCATCGAGAAGTTAAATATACCTTGCGTGCCGGTGGAATCATTAACAACTTATCCTTCCATTTTGGGAGGAAGGGTTAAAACGCTTCATCCGTCTGTATTCGGTGGCATTCTCGGAAGAAGGGATGATGAAAAACATTTGCAGGAAATGAAGGAGTTCCAGATACCTGAAATTGATCTTGTGATCGTTGACCTGTATCCATTTGAGGAAACAGTGAGAACAACATCAGAAGAAGCATTGATCATAGAAAAAATTGACATAGGTGGCCCATCAATGATAAGAGCTGCTGCAAAAAATCATCGTGATGTTTTGGTGGTGGCTGCAAAAAACGATTATCCCTTACTGGAAGAAATTTTACTACAACACAAGGGCGAAACTTCCTTTGAGCAACGCCGCTTTTTTGCAGTAAAAGCATTTGACGTTTGTACATCTTATGACAATGCGATCTCTAATTATTTTCATCAAACTGATTTTCCGACTGCATTCAACAGGGAAGAAAGATCCTTGCGCTATGGCGAAAATCCACACCAGGCGGCAAGTTTCTATGGCGATCTAAAACTGTTGTTTACACAAATACATGGAAAGGAATTATCGTATAATAATTTAGTAGATGTTGACGCAGCCATTCAACTGATAAGAGAATTTGAACCTGCAACAGTGAATAAAGAATTTATTTTTGCAATCATCAAACATACGAATGTGTGTGGTATTTCCGTACGAGCTTCACTCAATGCAGCGTGGGACGACGCTTTGGCTGGTGATCCTGAAAGTGCGTTCGGAGGGGTGCTTGTTTGCAATGGCCCTGTTGATGTGGCGACGGCAGCGGCTATCAATGAATTATTTTTTGAAGTATTAATAGCGCCTTCTTTTAACGAAGATGCGCTTACTATATTAAAGTCAAAAAAGAACAGGATATTACTGGCATTAAGAAATGCAACCGTTCCCAAACAACAATCAAGATCCTTATTGAATGGCATTTTAATGCAACAGGCCGATGAAGGAAACTTTATTGAGTGGAAAGAAGTTGGTGGAAGGGAAGCCACTGATGCAGAAAAAAAAGAAATGCTGTTTGCAAATATTGTTTGCAAACATCTTAAGAGCAACGCCATAGCATTAATAAAAAATAATCAACTAATAGGGAAGGGCTGCGGCCAGACAAGCCGGATTGATGCATTGAAACATGCAATTGGCAAGGCCGCTCAATTTAATTTTGACCTTACGGGATCAGTACTTGCAAGTGATGCATTTTTTCCATTTGATGATTGTGTAAAGATCGCTCACCAGGCAGGAGTGCTGGCTTTTATCCAACCTGGCGGTTCCATCAGGGATGCAGATTCGATTGAATATTGTAAGCAACAAAACCTGGCCATGGTAATTACAGGTATGAGGCATTTTAAACATTGAGAACTTTTTGTTCGATAACACTCTTCAATAATCTCCAGGAACTACCCTTTTGACAGCGATATTGCTGGCAGCTTGTCGGAGTCAGTTTTAAACATGTGAGTACAACAAGAATGAAAATGAAAGGAAAGGGAAAGGGATATCTGGCGCTTGTAACTACAAGTATTTTATGGGGTACAACCTGGGTTGCAAGTAAGATCGGCGTGAATGAATTACCTGCATTGCAAATGGCTTATATACGCCAGTTCATCGCAGGGATTTGCTTTGTTGGATTTTTTATGTGGTATAAAAGGTTCACATTGCCAACTGCAAGACAATTTCGATGGCTTTTTGTAATGGCGATTTTAATGTTTGTCATTGCCAATGGGTTGAGCACCTGGAGCCTCAAGTATATTCCCACCGGGTTAAGTTGCCTGATTGGTGCATTATACCCCTTAAGTGTTGTGATTATTGAAAGGGTATTTTACAAAAATAAACAATTAAATATTCTCACTTTCATCGGGCTTTTCCTGGGACTAACGGGCGTGGGTATAGTATTTTATGAACATGCCTTTCATGGGCTTGATTCCTATTTTATTATTGGATTGTCCCTGTCTGTTATTGCTATGCTCTCATGGAGCTTTGGTACCGTTTTTCTTTCCCGCAACAAAGAAGCCATTGACCCCTACTATGGCAGTGGCTGGCAGATGCTGATAAGTTCATTTTTTTTATTTATAGCCGCAGAGACAACTCAACCTACAGTATCATTTTCATCAATTTCAGTGCAGGCATGGATGGTTATTTTATATCTTGTTGTATTCGGTTCACTCATTACTTTTGCTGCATTTATTTATTCGATGAAAATATTGCCAGCAGCTATTGCATCGCTGTATGCCTATTTCAATCCATTGGTGGCCATGCTGCTGGCATCTTTTGTATTGGGAGAAAAATTAACCATTAATATATTATGGGGCGCAATCGTTACATTGATCGGCGTTTACCTGGTAAATTATAGTATTAAAAGGGGAAGCGAAAAAATCATCACTGAAGCTGAGATATAAAGTGGCTGTACATTTCTTTCCACCTGGCGTATTGTTTATCCGTTCCCAAAAAATTATTGTGAAAAATAGTGATGAAGGTCCCGTTTATTTTTTCACACTGTTCATAATAATAAATTATTTCTTTGTAGGCATCAGCAGCATTTAATTTTTGTTCGTAATAACTATTGGCATCCATAAAACAAAAAGGATGCATCATCAGCCTGCTGATTGTTTCTTTTTTTAGATTATACCAGTAAAATGAGGAAGCAACAGATGCCCTGAATCCATTGATACTTCCATAGCCCATGCTATAATCATGTTCAATTCCGGCTTCCACCAGTTTTTCCATCGTATCGGGCAAATTAAATTTTATATAATGTTGCCGCGATCTTCCCACATGAACACGGCTGGCGTCTTCAATGATCTTCCTTTCTTTTTTTAACAATGCCGCATTCTCATTACTTTTCCAGGAAGGATGAAGGCCAATATCATATTTTTTTGCATGCTCCCTGATCAATTGCCACATAGCATTTGCAAATGGGGAAATATTTTTATCATAATTGTTTTTTGAAGTTGCCACGAGAAAAAAATAAATGGGCTCGAGGTTATGTTCTCTATGCAATTCGTTCAGGTAATCGTAGCAATTGAAAGGATCCTTCTTTAAACCCGTTAATACACTCCATCTTTCTACAGAAGGTTTTTTTATAAAGCCACCAATATTTCTCAGTAAACCCTTGTGTTTGTATGACCAGGCAATATCAATATCATAGGTTGGTAAAAATTTAAATTTTGGCAGCTCGTATTCCATTGTTGGAAATGCCGCCTTCAATTCTTTTAAGAAATCATGCAACCATATATTCACAAGAGGAATGTCCAGGAAACCTTCCTTAAATGCCAGAGAGTTTTCATGGGCATACCTGTTATACATGTCTTTTTGGTGGGGCAGGTATTCTTCATAACGGCTGATCAGGTAAAAACTGGCAGCAAAAATATCAAATGGAAAGTCTCCCGTTTCATTCTTAAAAAAAGCTTTATACCCGTTTGCTTCGAAACATGTTACTGGTTGCTCCTTAATATTTTTTTCAAAAAGAATTTCGTGTGCCAGGAGGTTAAATGAGGAATCAAATTTTGTTTTACTGTAGTTTATCTTAGGGCCTTCGTGTTTTTTAAAACCTTCTGCGTCTATTGTGAGGCTATAAGCAATACCAAGTTGTTCTTTAAGGATGAATTTACAAATGTATTGTAATCGCTTGGTTGAGGTATGTGCGTAGATTAATATCATTGTATTCCTGTTTCCTGGTTGCCGTTATACGAAAGCTACAACTACATCAACAACAACGGCAAATGCGAGCATATGAATGCGACAATTGAAGCTCCATTTTTTTATTAATATAATCTTTAATTTTTTTTAGAACCTCCCTCCGTAATTCGTTGCCGCCAAAGTTCATTAAAAGTCTTCTTACTAAAATCCAGATCACCCCTGTGTTTTGTCCAGTCTTTAAATAACCCATTCACCACTTTATTTTTCAAACTGCCATTACCCATGTTCATCATGCCTCTTTTAAGACTCGCAAGCTTCCACAATTTCCAGGCCATTCGTTCACCGAATGTGGTATGACCTTCTTCTACTGATTCATGGCGATTCTCCAATAATAATTCATGAAGGTTAATTTTCACTGCACATACTTCTGTACAATTTCCACAAAGCGAGGATGCATAACTTAAATGTTTAAACGATTCCATTCCCTGCAGGTTTGGTGTGATCACGCTGCCAATAGGGCCGCTGTATGTGGCGCCGTACGCATGGCCTCCAATATTTTTATAAACAGGGCAGGCATTCAGGCAGGCCCCGCAACGAATACAATAAAGGCTCTCTCTTTGTTTCGGACTTTGTAAGATATTTGTTCGGCCGTTGTCAAGTAAGATCACGTACATTTCATCAGGCCCATCCGTTTCATTCGGCTGGCGCGGGCCGCTCACAATGGTATTGTAAACAGTAAGCTTTTGCCCGGTACCAAATGTGCTTAACAATGGCCAGAATAATGCAAGGTCGGTGATGGAAGGTATCATTTTTTCAATACCAACAACCACGATATGTGTTTTGGGAAATGAACAACTCAGCCGGGCATTGCCTTCATTTTCAGTTATGGCTATAGCACCAATATCGCTGATGATAAAATTGGCACCTGTTACACCCACTTCCGCCTGGATGTATTTTTCCCTTAAAATATTTCTTGCCACAAGGGTAAGTTCTTCCGGGCTGAGCTTGGGATCGGTCCCTAATTTTTCTGCAAATAATTTTGCAACATCTTCCTTGCTCTTGTGCATGGCGGGTGTTACAATATGATAAGGCGCTTCTCCATCTAACTGTTGAATGTATTCGCCAAGGTCCGTTTCTATACTTTCAATTCCATGTTGCATCATGGCTTCGTTGAGATGGATCTCTTCGGTGACCATGCTTTTACTTTTTACAAGCGTTTTGCATTTTTTTGTTTCACAAATTTTTACAATCTCATCAATAGCCTGTTGGGCATTTTCAGCCCAGAGCACTTTTCCGCCACGCCTGGAAAAATTTAATTCGAAATCCTCTAATTGCTGATCCAATTTTTCAATAGCACGCCATTTTGTATTTTTCGCTTTTTCCCGGGCAAGCTCAATATTGTCAAACTGCGATTTTCCTTGCGGCACTGCTGCATTGTACCTGCCAATATTAAAATTGATCTTCCTGCGGTGCTCAAGGTCGGCAGCCTTAACAGTACTCTTTGCTGCAAATGTTTCTGAAGTTTGGGACATGACTGCAATTTAATTTGATAATTGGATAATTTGGTAATTTGGGATTCGGTGATTTGATAATGAAAAAAGTCCGATGTATTGATGAATTTGAATTTGCAAATCAATCATCAGATTTTCAAATCAACCAATCATCAAATCGATTTATTGCCCAACAAAAAAAACAGCATTACAAAACATCAACTTCCCATTTTCCCAAAAATCACGAAAGATAATATCGTCGGTTAAAAAAGAAATTGATCCATTACCGAGTTCCTGCACCCCAAATAATAAACCATCTTTTAATTTTGGGTTCAACCTTGATCCTACATAACCTGATATTTGGTTTTCTTTTTTGATCACTCCCGCATTCCAGCCGCCTTCTTTAATAAATTCATAAACGGCATTATCCATTTTTAAGGTATAATAATACTTCGGGTATCCAAACATCAGGGGATGCGTATTGTCAACATCCACTTTAAAAATGGCACCTGGATTATTATTGGTAAGTGCATCTCTTTCCCTTGACTCATAATTTGATAAAAGCTGGTAAGATTCTTTTGCCATATTATTTGCGGAATCCGACATGTTTTTTGAATGAATTGCGCTCCAATCATGTTTGGATATTTGTGCTACAGCCCTTTCCAGCGCAACCACCCTTCCGCCATCTTCAATCCATTGACGAAACCTGTCGGCATCATCCTTATTATTTAAAAATTTGTACTTGCCATCCGGAAGTATTAAAACGTCAAACCTGTTCAGGTCAATCCTGTTGAAATCACCGGCATTGATCAATGTGATCTTGTAATTCAATTCTTTTTCAAAAAAGAACCATATTTCTCCGGCTGCATTAGGATTCACTTCTTCGCCGGTAAGCATAGCTACACGTGGGGCATTTAGAACGTGCACATACACACTTCCAAAATCATAGCCCTTATCAACCATACCTGAGTTTGCTGCGATCATTTTTGTTTGATTCGCATTGCAGGCTTCTGCAACTATTTGCCATAACGATGAACCAAATTTTTCATTCCCGTTTTTTAAAATGATGATCGATCCTCTTTCGAAAGACTGTCCACCGATCGCAAAAGGGCTTTCAGAAAAACGTAGCCTGATATTTTTTGACAATAAGGTTGCAACAGTTTTTGCAGATGAAATACCCTCCCACCGGATTATATAAGCATATGCATCTGCAGGTTGATTTTTTATTGGAGCGGGAGAGGCTGTGCCTGCTATCGCTGAGATCTGTTGTTTTGAAGCATAGGCTGTTAATCCATAAACATAGGGAAGTGACCAGGCCGTAATATCATAAGTTGCAGAATCTACCAACCTTGTTTCGGGTTCAAACAATACTTTTACCAATGCAGCCTTTGGTTGTAAACTGCTTAATACAATATCGCCCGCATCAACGGTGAAGGCTTCATCTTTTTTAGTTTGATAATTATATCCCTTTCCACTTCCCTTTCCAGCACCATATTGAATTTTATTCTTATCCAGGAGTTCTGTCAAAGATTTTATTCTTTCTGCATCACCTGGATTGTTTTTAATGATATAGGTTTTGTAATCGCCAACAATTCCATTCACTGCATCATTAAAAAATTGATGAAATTGTTTTACCAGGCCGGAAGCATTTAATGATGCAGTTTCAATGGTACTTAATCCTGTTGTATGATGGTGCTTTGCACGGTCAGATAAAGTAAGTGTATCGCCAGCATTGGTATTTGCAGCAAGCCCGCCCGCAGACGAGCCCGCCTGCTCATATGTCATACCAATTGAACCATTGTACAACGGGTAGGTGTCACCGTAAGAGGGATATAGCAGGTCGAAAACCTCCTTTGTAAAATAAAGCCAGTTATTCCTGTCAAAATATTTTGCATTGTTTTTCCCAATGGTTACCTGGAAATCTCTTTGCCATTTTGTAAGCACTTCATGAAATGGTTGTGCAGCAGGAGCAAAATAATATGGATCATTTACACCCTGCTCATGAAAGTCGACATGCACCTGCGGCAGCCATTGATTGTATTGCGCAACACGTTGCTGGCTTTCTACCTGGCGTTGCCAGCACCAATCACGGTTAAGATCAAAATTATAATGATTGGATCTCCCGCCAGGCCAGGGTTCCCTGTGCTCGCGGGCAATCATTTCTGGATTATAGGTATCACCAACTACACTTGTGAACCAATTAATGTATCGTTCTCTTCCATCAGGATTTAAACAAGGATCAATAACAACAACGGTGTTCTTAAGCCATTCTTTTGTTTGAGTATTGGCAGGATCAACCAATGCAAATAAGGTAAGCATGGCTGCTTCTGATGAAGAGGCTTCATTGCCATGTACATTATAACTGAACCAAACAATTGCAGGTGCATTTTCCACAGGAGCCATTTTGTCTTTGGCCAAATGAGCCAGGCGTAAATTATTGAGGCGGATGTTTTCCAGGTTGCTGATATTTTCCTGCGAAGAAATAAAACTAAGGTATAAAGGGCGGTGCTCGTTTGTTTCACCGTACTGTTTGAGTATTACAGATGCCGGCGCTGTTTCGGCTACATGTTGAAAATAACTGACCACTTTATCGTGCGCTGTAAAACGGCTACCAATCTTATAGCCTAAAAAAGCTTCGGGAGATTTTAGCTGGCTGAAACAAATAATTGAAAAGAACACAGCGGGTAAAAAAAGCATTCGTTTTTTCAAAATAATAGATTTGAATTTGGAGAAAGACAAAAATGAGATAAAAATTTCATCCAGCCGCTTTTTGTATCCATTTTAAAAAGGCTCACTCACTACAATTTTTTTTATGTTATTTAGTACTGACATCAAAAAAGCAGGCTGTATCTCAGCTTGCTTTTGCAATAGATAAAAATAGGATTTCAAGCAGTTTTGGCAGCAGCCTTAATGACATCGAGCTCTTTACCAATTTTTGTAAATGCAGCAATGGCTTTATCTAAATGCCTTTGTTCATGTGCTGCACTTATTTGTACCCTGATACGTGCCTGGCCTTTGGCAACAACAGGGAAAAAGAAGCCAATAACATAAATACCCTCATCCAGTAATTTAGCGGCGAAATTTTGTGCAAGCACAGCATCGTAAAGCATGATCGGAACAATGGGATGGTCGCCAGGCTTTATATCAAAACCAGCTTCCGTCATTTTTGTTCGGAAATATTTTGTGTTGGATTCAAGTTTATCCCTGAGCTCGGTTGTTGTACTAAGCATATCCAGCACGGCAATAGACGCTCCAACAATACTTGGGGCAAGGGTATTGCTGAATAAATAAGGCCTGCTTCTTTGACGAAGCATCTCTATGATCTCTTTTTTACCGGATGTGAATCCACCACTGGCGCCGCCAAGCGCTTTGCCCAATGTACCGGTAATGATATCAATCCTTCCCATTACATTTCGATATTCATGTGTACCACGTCCCGACTTACCGAGGAACCCGGAAGAATGACATTCATCTATCATTACAATAGCATCATATTTATCGGCGAGGTCGCAGATCTTGTCCAGTTGCGCAATGGTTCCATCCATACTAAATGAACCATCTGTAACGATTATGCGACTACGCAAGTTGGCAGTTTCTTTTAATTTTTCCTCGAGGTCAGCCATATTATTGTGCTCATAACGGTAACGCTGAGCCTTACATAACCGGATGCCGTCAATGATCGATGCATGATTGAGCGCATCACTGATTATGGCATCCTGTTCATTGAATAAAGGTTCAAAAACACCGCCATTTGCATCAAATGCTGCGGCATATAAAATCGTATCTTCTGTTCCCAGGAAGTCGGATAACTTTTTTTCGAGTTGCTTATGAATATCCTGGGTGCCACAGATAAACCTTACACTGCTCATTCCATAACCACGGTAATCAATATATTTTTTTGCAGCTTCCAATACCTTTGGATGAGCAGACAGGCCAAGATAATTATTAGCACAAAAATTTAGTACAGTTTTTCCATTAACGATGATTTCTGCACCCTGTTCGCTGCTGATGATGCGTTCAGTTTTAAAAAGCCCAGCCGTTTTTATTTCCTCCACCTCCGTGCCAATACGGGTTGCAAAATTTGGGTTCATATAGTTCTATGTAATAGTTTAAGAATGAGCTACAAATCTACCAACTCAAAACCAGTTAATCAGGGACTATTTTGCCGGTATTTGCCTTTTTTTAACAATGCCTGGGTTTAGGCTGTAACTTTTTGGGATTAAATTCGTTCCACCTTAAAACTGATCGCTATGCAGATTAAAAAAGAAATAGTTCTGTTTTGTGCGCTGATCCTCCTTTCTATAAGCCTTCTTATTGCAGCCAGTCCTTCTTCTGACAGTGAATGTATAGCAAAACAAGGGAATGAATTAAATTGCTCCTGCGAAGAAAAAATGAAGGACAGGGCCGAGTCTCCATGGAATTTTATAACAAGTGGCATTTTCCATTTTTCAGCATAAATTTTTAACTGGCTGTAACTTTTAGATGTTTCAGCACGTTTAAGGCTGAAACTAAGTTCAATAGCTTCATTTTATAATGCACTAAAACGGTATGACGGAGAGAGAATACAATAATTGTGTAAACATGTATGCGGATAATGTTTATCGCTTTATCCTGAAAAGCCTGCGCCATGAAGAGGATGCAAAGGATGTTGTGCAGGGAGCTTTTGAAAAAATGTGGCTCAATCGTGCCGGGGTTGACAATGAAAAATGTAAAAGTTATTTGTTCACGGTCGCTTACAATCAAATGATCGATCATATCCGGAAGACAAAAAGGATAAGCTTAAAAGAATCTTTTAACGAGCACGAACGCGGATCGGAGAAACAAAATTATAATGCAAAACGGATCTTATCGGAAGCATTGAATAAATTAAGTGAAACGCAAAAAAGCCTGGTGATGTTGAAAGACTATGAAGGATATAATTATGCAGAGATCGGCCAGATCACAGGACTGAACGAGAGCCAGGTTAAAGTTTACCTTCATAGGGCAAGGCTGCAGTTAAGGGAATATATTGTGAAGCCTGAAAATGTTATTTAAAGTTTAAGAAGTAAATGAATATTGACCGCCATAATTATGAAATGTATTTCCTGCTATATGTAGACAATGAACTGTCTGCAGAAGACCGTAATGCAGTGGAACAATTCGTGGCAGAAAACAATGACCTGGCATCTGAGTTGAAATTGCTCCAGGAAACAGCCTTGCCTTCGGAAAAAATTGTTTTTTCTTCAAAACAGGATTTATATAAGAATGAATCAACAAACGTTCATTTGCAGGAAGCAATGTTATTGCACCTTGATAATGAGCTGGCGATTGCCGAAGTAAACGCACTTTCTGCGGAGATGGCTGTTAATGATGACCTCAAGCGTGAGTGGAATATATTGAAGCAAACAAAGTTGGATCCCGCTGAAAAGATCATTTTTGAAAATAAAGAGTTGTTATACCGTCATGAAAAACACAGGGTCGTACCTATGTTTTTCTGGAGGGCCGCAGCTGCAGTGTTTATAGCAGGAACAGCATTATTTATCGGGCTGGAGAAATTTTCGGGAACTAAAACAAACGATTCAGTTGCTACCACGGTAGATCCCAACCAGCAGCCTTTTAAAAAAATACAGCAGCCCAAAACAAATAGCAGCGGCTCGGAAGAAAATAGTGTTGCTGACAAACAAACGGATGAGCTTGCATCTGCTCAACCGGGAACCTATGATACCATTGAACTTCATGTAAAGAAAAATAGTATTCAACAGCAAGAACCTGGAAAAAATACAGTTTCTCTTTTGCCTGTACAAAAAAATAATCTGACTGTAAACAATAATGGTAGCAAGGCAATTGGCACAGAGAAGCGGAACAATAAATCTATTGTGCAAAAAGAGACCAACAAATTACCCGTCCCCTATTTTGAAAATATTAACAACCAGGATCGTAACAAAACAGTTTCATCAAACGTACAGGATAATATAAAATCTTTGCAGGATAAAACTGAAGATAAAAAAGTGAAGCTGAAAGAGGCCATAGCTAAAACAACGGATCCGCAAACGGTAATTGAAGACATTGAACTAACAACAACGAATAGTGGTTATGCTAAAACTACAGCATTGAACTCAACGGATTCTGAAACTGGGAATAATTCAATTCTTTTTATAAGTGAAGACAAAGTAAATCGTTCAAAGTTTGGCGGCTTTTTAAAGAAAGTAAAAAGGGTGATCACAAGAAATGCAAATATTCAATCAGGTAACAGCGTTAAAATAGCCGGGTTCGAAGTCGCGACCAGGTAAAGATTCACATCAAAATTTAGACATCATGAAAAGGCTGATCATTTTATTGGCAGTAGTATTTTATTGCATGAACGTAAGTGCACAAACAGGAACTGATACCACAGTTAAACCCAAACGGAGTGATACGTTGCGCATCGGCAACATTATCATCATAAAAAAAGGGGGGAAAAAATCGAATGGGAATGATAGTACAGCCACCGTGATGGCAGCTCCAAAGAAGAAATCGAGAGTTACCACAAACTGGGGCGGCGTGGATATAGGGTTCTCTAACTATTCGGATGAAACAAATTATACGGCCGCAACTGCAGATGGATTTTTAATAAATAAACCAGGTTCACCAGATTTGGATAAAGATGACTTCAAGCTAAGGGCTGGCAAAAGTGTAAACGTAAATATCTGGATCGTTACCCAGCAACTTAACCTGGTGAGGGAAAATGTAAGCCTCCGATACGGACTCGGGCTTGAATTAAACAATTACCGTTATAAATCCAGCATCAGTTATAAAGAAGATGGAATCATCCCATATATGAGTGACAGTGTAACAAATAAGCCTTTTATTTTCCGGGATTCTATTTCTTTTAGCAAAAACAAGCTTGCTGCTGATTACCTTACCATACCAGTGATGCTAAACTTTGCGACAAATAAATGGGGGAACAACAACAGGGGATTCAACATTGCATTCGGCGTAAGCGGTGGTTTCCTGTATAGCCAGCGGAATAAACAAAGAAGCGACGAGCGAGGTAAAGAAAAAAATAAGGGCGATTATGACCTTGAGAAATTTAAATTTTCCTACGTAGGTGAAATTGGTTTTGGCCCCATAAAGCTTTATGCTTCTTACTCACCAAAATCTATTTACGAACACAGTCTGAATATGCATCCCTATAATTTTGGTTTCAGGTTTAATGCCTTGTAAAAAAAGCATTCGAACTGGTTCTTTATCCTCTCACCCCAAAAGGAATAAAACTGAGGTTGAGATAAAATATTGATTTCAGAAATGCGGTTGATCTTCTCTCTCTAAATATCCTTCGTCTGCAATAAACTTTAGTTTAAAGCCGGCGAAGGTTTTTTATTTCAGGCGGCTGGGGAGATTTCCAGTAAATTAGCGTTCAATTTTTTGCAGATGAACAGAGGAGGTGTTTTTAAAGAGAAAATGAGGCTGTTTGAAAAACTACTCGATGCTGTAATAGTTGAACAGGTATCACCTGAACTTTACTGCAGAAAATACCTCGGCCATTTAATGAACCACAGGCAATATTATC
Source organism: Ferruginibacter sp. (assembly GCA_039921685.1). Lineage (GTDB taxonomy): Bacteria > Bacteroidota > Bacteroidia > Chitinophagales > Chitinophagaceae > Ferruginibacter. The sequence goes on along the minus strand of JBDSBG010000208.1, from coordinate 21,995 downwards.
TCGCCATCTATGCCGATGTACTCGACAAGCTAGTATCCCATGCAAAAAAAAATGTTGCGGAGATATCAATGATAGATTATGGGGCCGGGAATGGCATGCTTGGAATATTTGCAAAATACTGCGGTTTTAAAAATGTTTTCATAAATGATATTGATGAAAAATTTGTGGCTGCTTCACGAAAGCTTTCCATGCAATTGAATGTGCCAGTTGATGGTTATATCACCGGGGATATACACACTGTTCAAAATTTTTTTCAAAATGATTTGCCTTGCGCTATTGTTGGTACAGATGTAATCGAACACATTTACAACCTGGAAGTTTTTTTCAACGTTATTAGGAATATAAATCCTTCCATGGTTTCTGTTTTTACCACAGCAAGCAATCCAAAAAACTATTTTAAGGTAAGGCGGTTAAAAAAATTGCAGGTTAAAGACGAGTATGAAGGGGGCACTCCGGATGATTTTGTTTTATTCGGCGATAGCCCACTGGAACCCTTTTTTAAAACCAGGCTAAAGATGATTCAGAGCCAGCTCGGTACTAACGACGAAGCTACCCTGCTCAAGTTGGCAAAGGCTACCCGTGGCATGAATAAAGAGGATATTTTAGCAGTCGCAAAAAATTATGACATAAATGGAACCATACCTTTACCGCCGGTACATCCTACAAACACCTGCAACCCGGTAAATGGCAGCTGGACAGAACGCATCTTAACCATTGAAGAATATCTTTCAATCTACCATTCAAACGGAATGAAGCTTCACATGTATAACGGATTTTACAATGAGCATGGGAGAGGGGTTAAAAAACTTCTTAATAAAGTCTTAAATAAGTGCATTGACTCCCTCGGAAGCCTGCTTGCTCCCTTTATAATTTTTGTGGGAACGAAAAAATAATTATTTTACACCAAAATCTGTTAATCTTCCCGATATCCAGATAATAATATGAGATGGCATATCGTTTGAAATTAAGTGTACAAATAGTAAAAAAAATGAAATACCGGCTTTTGCTTTCCTCTCTAATTCTATCTGCTTTCATCGTACTGATGGCATTTGTTAGCCCAGGGCATAAAAAAAGGTCACAAATAAATCAGCCTAAAATATTTCCAGTCAAAAAAACTACTGAAAGTCCGTACTATATAATTGTAGATAAAAGTGATTATGAATTAAAAGTGTATGATGCAGAAGGTTGGTATGCCACTTACCCGATCGTATTTGGAAGCAAAGACCTGAGCGATAAAATGCGGGAGGGCGATAAACGCACTCCAAATGGAAGCTTTAAGGTAGTTCTTAAAAAGATCCATCCGAAGTGGGGGCCAGAGTTATTGCTTGATTACCCTAACGAAGTGAGTGTTCAGCGATTCAAAGAAAGAAAGGCACAGGGTGTAATTCCCAAAAATGCTAAGATTGGTGATGGAATTGCCATACATGCTACACGTCCCGAAGAAGAATGGACCATAGATAATTTTTATAACTGGACCGATGGTTGTGTTTCAGTGAAATATACAGAAATGAAAGACCTGTTCAGTTACATCCCCGTTGGCACCCAGGTAACCATTCAACCTTAAGTACGATTTTCCTGCTGAATAAAAATGAGGTTTCCATCACCGTAGCTTAAAAAACGGAAATCATGTTGCAACGCATGATTATAGATATCTCTCCATCTCCCTTTTGTTGCAGCGGCTACCAGTAACAGTAAGGTTGACTGGGGCTGATGAAAATTGGTGACAATTGCTTTTACAATTTTGAATGAGTATCCCGGTGTTATTAATAATTGTGTTTGTGTAAAAATCCCCGCCTGGTTTCTCCTCTCGAGCCATTTGATTAAAGCCTGTAATGCAAGTTCTGGTTTTATGTCATCATCTTTTAATGGAGATTCATACACTTCCCATTGCTTCAGGTCAAGATCAACAATGCCAGGATCTAAAATTGTTTTCACTCCCAGCCAGTAAAGGGTCTCAAGGGTTCTTGTTGAAGTTGTGCCAACGGCAATAACCTGGTCTATTTTTGATAATACTTTTTTAATTGTTTCAATCTTTACATCAATCCATTCTGCATGCATTTCATGTTGTTCCATAAGAAGGGATTTTACAGGCTTGAATGTGCCCGCTCCAACATGAAGGGTGATCTGCCCTATTTCAATTTTGTTGATGGAAAGATCTTGAAAAATTTTTTCAGTGAAATGTAATCCTGCAGTTGGTGCTGCTACAGAGCCATCATGCTTTGCATAAATGGTTTGATATCTTTCAATATCTTCCGGGGCAGTTGCTCGTTTTATATAAGGTGGTAAAGGAATATCACCAACCGATTCAATAACTTCTGCGAAACTGTAATTTGCAGGTTCCCACGAAAATTCAATTACATAAGCATCAGTTCGTTTTTCTACTAATAATGCTTTAATTGTCAATTGTCCATTACCAATTATCAATTCTTTTTCTTTCCATTTAGCTGCGCCACCAACAAAACAGTTCCATCTTACAGATCCTGTTTTACTCATTGCGGTACTGTAGTCGTTGATTAGTCCTGATGGCTCCAGGCAAAGGATTTCAATGATACTACCGCTGCTTTTCTGAAATCGCAATCTTGCATTGATAACTTTGGTATTGTTGAAAACGAGTAAGCTGTTTGCAGGCAAATGATTTGCTATATTTCGATAAATATCTTCTGCCAGCTCGCCATTTTTATAAATAAGTAGTTTGGATGCATCTCTCTCCGGGAGCGGATGCAAGGCAATTTTTTCTTCAGGCAATGAGTAGGCAAAATCCTGGATGGCAATTTTTCTCGGATCAGGCATTAAGTACTGATTAAATTTTTCCATTTTTGATGTCTTCTACCACTGATGGGTCCAGCAAAGTTGTAGTATCGCCAAGATTCGCGGTTTCGCCTTCTGCAATTTTTCTTAATATGCGCCGCATGATCTTGCCACTCCTGGTTTTTGGTAGCCCGTTTACAAACTGTATTTTGTCGGGTTTTGCTATCGGGCCAATAATTTTTGAAACAGTGAGACTGATATCCTGCCTTCTTAATTTTTCATCACCATGATGGCCGTTATAGATCACAAATGCATAGATACCCTGGCCTTTGATATCATGCGGATAGCCAACTACTGCGCTTTCCACAACACCAGCGTGCATATTGATGGCATTCTCAACTTCGGCAGTGCCGATACGGTGCCCGCTAATATTTAATACATCATCTACACGGCCCGTGATGCGATAAAAACCATTTTCATCTTTTAAAGCACCGTCGCCGGTAAAGTATAAATTGGGGTAAGTTGCAAAATAATTGGTACGGCAGCGCTCGTGATCGCCATAAGTTGTTCGTAATATTCCTGGCCATGGTGCTTTGATACAGAGGTTTCCTTTTAATATGCCATTTTCATCCTTCTCTGTAATTTCTTTCCCATGCTCGTCTACCAGTATCGGTTGAACGCCGGGCATTGGTAAAGTTGCCCAACTTGGTTTGGCCGGTGTTACCCCAGCCATATTACTAATCAGGCAGGCACCTGTTTCCGTTTGCCACCAGGTATCCACAATAGGGCATTTTTTCTTTCCTATATGCTCATCATACCAATGCCAGGCCTCTTCATTAATCGGTTCGCCAACTGTGCCCAATACTTTTAAAGAAGAAAGATCTTTTCCTTCAATAGGATTGGTTCCGTAACTCATCAAACTTCGTATAGCCGTTGGCGCTGTATAGATACAATTTACTTTGTGTTTGTCAACAATATCCCAAAATCGGCCGGCATCCGGCCAGGTAGGAATGCCTTCGAACATGAGCGAGGTGGCACCAGCACTTAATGGGCCGTAGACAATATAGCTGTGGCCTGTTATCCAGCCAATATCGGCAGTGCAAAAATGAATATCACCGGGCTTATACTGAAATACATTTACAAAAGTATAGGTGGTCCATATCATATAGCCGGCACAGGAATGCACCACTCCTTTCGGTTTACCTGTTGAACCAGAGGTGTATAATATAAACAGCGGGTCTTCTGCATCCATCTCTTCCGCAGGAAAAGAAACAACGCCATCTTTTTCTACTTGTGTCTCGGCGTATTCCATCTCATCTTCCCACCATACATCCCTCCCTTTGATCATACTTACAGGTGTCCTTGTCCTGGTATAAACAATCACCTTTTTTACCGTTTTATTTCCAATCAGCGCATCGTCAATAACAGATTTTAACGGAATGTCTTTTCCCCCACGATAAGCACCATCACAGGTAACTATAAACGCAGCTTGCGCATCCTCGAGCCGGTCGGCAATGCTTTGTGCACTGAAACCTCCAAATATTACACTGTGAATGGCTCCAATCCTGGCACAACCTAAAACAGCATAAGCCAGTTCAGGCACCATTCCCATATATATACAAACGCGGTCGCCTTTTTTAACCCCGTTGTTTTTTAATACCTGTGCAAACTGGCAAACTCTTTTGTGAAGGCGGGCATATGTTACCACCCTGGTTCTTTCATCGGGATTATTGGGCTCCCATATAATAGCAGGCTTGTCCGCCATCTTATCAAGATGCCTGTCGATGCAGTTTTCTGTTATATTTAATTTCGCACCTTTATACCATTCAACTTTAGGCTCTGTAAAATTCCATTCCAATACAGTGTCCCATTTCTTTTTCCAGGTAAAATTTTCAGCAACAGTTCCCCAGAATCCCGCAGGATCCTCGATGCTTTTGCTGTATTCTGATTTGTATTGTTCAAAAGATTTGATCTGATAAGGATATGACATAGCAATATTTTTCTTTGATAAAAGTATGAAACAATAAAGACCATCACAACAATATTTGGTAAATTGACTTTGCCTTACTGAATAAGACCTCTTTTATATAAGAGAGCACGATTCAGATGTTTGCTTATAAGAAGGGCGGGGCTGCATCTACGCTGTTACTAAAAAAAAGGATGCGTGAATGAAACTGCAATAATTCTTAATGATAGTTTTTATTCCAATTAATGAAAGCTGCGCCGCCAAATATTGTCAGGCAGAGCTTGTCGAAGCCGGGTTATTTACGAAAATCATCTTCTACAAGCTCAGGCTGACAGACAAGTATTAATTGCTGTTAAAATATGCGGGGCACTTACCAGGTACATTGATAACGCTTTTAGGCTCTTCATTTTTAAAGCAATGGATGCCGGTCATTTATTTAACTGTAACAAAAAATGCTAACCATACGTTTTAAGAAGATCATGCGCCGTACTTTACTTTATAGTAGCGTTTTACTTTTAATTTGGGTATTGCTTGCTCAATGCTTTATTATGCGAAATCGCTGGAGCGATAAAAAAGCATATAATGTTTTCAAGTCCAGGCATGTTCCTCTAAAAATTTTTGATACTGTAATCAATAAGCGGCATTTGCATTATGCAGTTTGTGGAAATGATTCTTTGCCTGCACTTGTGATCATTCACGGCAGCCCCGGAAGCTGGATGAACTATATGAAGTTTATGTGGGACTCAACAATGCGTGAAAAATTCAGGATCATTGCCATTGACAGGCCCGGATTTGGTTACAGTGATTTTGGACATGCCATGCACCTGCAGGAACAGTGTGAAATCATTTTACCATTATTACAAAAATTAAAAACCTCCAAACCGATGTTTTTAGCAGGGCACAGCCTTGGGGGGCCAATGGTAGTAAAACTTGCCGCCGAAGATCCGGGATTGTTCCATACAATAATCATCATTGCCGGTGCGCTTGATGTAAGCCAGGAAAAAAAAGAAACATGGCGCCATGTTTTGAATATAAAGCCATTTTACTGGCTACTGCCAGGTGCATTTGGACCAAGCAACACAGAATTGCTTTATTTAAAGAAAGATTTGATACCACTGCAGGATGATTTCAGAAAAATAACCTGCAATGTTGTTTTTGTACATGGGGATGAGGACAGCTGGGTGCCAATAGAAAATATTGCTTATGGAAAAAAGATGATGACCAATGCAAGTTCAATTCTTGCCGATACATTACATGCTGTTGATCACCAGGTACCATGGAAACGACAGGATGAATTGAAAAAAATCTTCCTTGATCTTTACTGAACCTAGCTCCCCACTGCTTTATAAATCATTTCATGAATTTTTGATCGAATATTCATTTTTAAAAACAGCTTGTTTTCTTCAGGGAAAACCCTGTTGCTTAAAAATATATATATGAGGCCGTTTGCAGGATCTGCCCACGCACAGGTACCGGTAAAGCCTGTATGCCCAAACGTGAGTGGCGAAGCTGATTGAGCAGGGTATGGTTCTTCACGCCGGGCATTATCCTTTTCAGGTTTATCAAAACCATAACCACGCCTGCTGATATTGCTGCGGTATGAGGTGAAAAGCTCAACCGTTTCTTTCTGCAAATACCTTTTCCCATTGAATGTTCCGCCATTCAATAACATTTGCATGATGCAGGCAACATCATAAGCATCGCTAAATAAACCTGCATTGCCGGCAACTTCACCAAACATGGCAGCAGCAGGATCATGCACATCCCCTCTAAGTAATTGGGTTCGAAATTTTTTTTCAAGTTCTGTCGGAACTATGCGATTAACAGGAAAGCGATCCAGTGGTTTGAAGCCCACAGATTCCAAAGACATAGGATCATAAAAAGTGGAGCCAACATATTTATCAAGAGAACGGCCACTGATCTGTTCGATAACTTTTCCCAGTAAAATGAAATCAATGTCACTGTAAACATAGCTGCCAGGCGACACCGGGCTTTGCAGGATTTCCTTTTCCAGGATAGTATTCCAATCGCTCCTGAGAAATAAATGACGGGCCACGGCAATGGAAAATGAATCGGAGGGCCTGTCGCGATAAAATTCTGCTAAGCGCAAACCGTTCTTGTCAACCGTGGATTTATAAAAAGGAATGACAGGCGCAAGGCCAGCCTGGTGCAAGAGAATATCTTCAATAATGAGGTTGGCCTTGTTACTCCCGGCTACCCATGAGAGATAATCCCCTAACTTTTTTTTTAAATCAATCTTCCCTTCATCATATAATTTCATGATGGAAATAGTAGTAGCACATATTTTGGTAACGGAAGCCATATCGTAAACGGAACTTGTTGTTACAGGTTCTGCTTCATCATAAGTATAATGACCAAAGGCTTTTTGATAAGCGATCTTACCATTTTTTGCAACCAGTACAACACAACCCGGAATAGCCTTGCTGGTAATGGCGTCATTTGCAATAGAATCAATTGTAGATAATCGTTCATGATCAATACCTACCAGGGCCGGATCAGTTTCCTGCATTTCCTTTTCAAGGGCAGTAATGCCAAATCCATAGTGAAAATTATCGCAAACTGTAACCGGCAAAGTTCCTTTGTAGGAAAGCTTTCCCTGCAAAAGATCAAGAGCCGTATGTTGAACAATGCTGTCATCTTCATAACACACAACTAAGTTTTTTGCAGCACAGAAGTTTTTTGCAGCATAAGGATTGCCGAAAAGGAATGTAATCGTCCGTGCTCTTTGTTGTAAAACATTCACAAACTGAACAGCCTGTTCACTAATACCAAAATTATTCAATGGCGGCCTGTTTGTATTGTGTATCCCAATTACGACTTTTCTATAATTTATTACGATCGAATCAATCATTGCTTTTATTGAATCCTCATTCTTAATGCTATAGTCAAAATAGAAAACCGCTGCATTATAATCAGCACGCATTCGTGTTGCAAATGCATTATCGCTTTTTAATCCTATTCCTACATAAGCGATTTCTCCGGGCTTGTTTTCCTTTGACAGCGGAAAAAATGCACTATCATTACCGGCCAATAATGTAATGGCGTTTTCAGCAACCAGCCTTCTCATTCCAGCCACTTTGCTATTTAAATCTTCAGAAAGGTTTTTTGTGTCTATGATTGGTGTTGCCGATAAGCCGTATTGAAATTTTGCCATCAGTACTTTTTTACAATGCATTTCGATATCGGCACGTGTTAACTCTTTAGCTGCTATGGCTTCATTTATTTTTTGGATCGACATGGGAACGTCTTCCGGCAGGCACAGCATATCATTGCCTGCGATTATTGCCTGAACAGAGGCAGCACCGGCAGGAAAGAATTTCTTTACACCCTGCATATCCAGGGCATCCGTAAACGTTAGTCCGTTAAAGCCTAACTTATAACGTAATAATCCTGTTACATTTTTTTTTGATAAGGAGGTAGCGGTATTGGCTGTACTGTCGATGGAAGGAATATATAAATGCGCCACCATTGTGCTTGAAACCCCTGCAGCAAATATTTTCCTGAACGGATAAAGCTCCAATGAATCGAGTTGCAGGATACTTTTATGAATAACAGGGAGGTCCAGGTGTGAATCAACAGCAACATCACCGTGGCCGGGAAAATGTTTCGCACAAGCCATAACGCCGTTGTCCTGCAGTCCCTTCATGTATTGAATGGCGAAAGCTGCTACCTTGAATTTATCTTCGCCAAAACTGCGGTCGTTGATAACAGGGTTGTTGGGATTATTGTTCACATCAACAACAGGAGCATAATCAACCTGCAAGCCAAACCGCCTGCATTGTTCAGCGACTACTTTTCCATATTGATAAACAATAGAAGGATCTTTCATTGCACCCAGCATCATTTGTTTTGGGAGTGGTATAACGCTGTCGAGCAAGCGCTGCCCAACTCCCCATTCTGCATCCATGCACATGAGAATAGGTGTTTTTGCAGTAGCCTGCAATGAATTGATGATCGCCGCCTGCCTGGTAGGCTCACCCTGGAAAACACATATCCCACCAATATTATATTTCTTTACCAGTTCGGTTACCTGCTGATCATAAAATGTTACCTGCTTTGTTTTTAAATCAATGCTTGAAAGCCTTACCACCATTAACTGGGCAATGCGCTCATCATCCGAAAGTGTTTTAAATACACTATCAGCCCAGTGTTTTGCAGCAAGTTGCTGATCCTTCTGGCCAAAAACACAAAGTGAAAAGAACAGAATAATGAAAAGTATTTTGAAACGCATAGATATATAAAAAGCTTGTTGTGTTAGGAAAGATGTTTCAGTTTGGTGTTTGGAGTTTGGTGTTGTTTACAAAAAATAGATTCTTTTCATTAACAGTAGATACTATAACCCCAAACGCTAAACCCCAAACTGTCCCTCCGTTTCGTTATTTTTGAGGTACAAATTACAGGATTTTGGCAGATATCATTCAATTATTACCCGACAACATTGCAAACCAGATAGCAGCAGGAGAAGTGATCCAGCGGCCGGCTAGTGCTGTAAAGGAACTTTTAGAAAATGCAGTTGATGCAGGTGCGGATGAGATTAAACTTATCATCAATGATGCAGGCAAGGCATTGATACAGGTTTTAGATAATGGCAAAGGGATGAGCGAAACTGATGCCAGGATGGCATTTGAGCGTCATGCAACTTCAAAGATTAAAAATATTGACGACCTGTTTCGGATAAAAACAATGGGCTTCCGGGGTGAGGCACTGGCAAGTATTGCGGCTGTTGCGCAGGTTGAATTAAAAACAAAACGTGCAGATGATGAAGCAGGTGTTTATATCGAGATCGAAAACAGTATTGTTAAATTACAGGAACCAATTGCAACTACGAACGGCAGCAGCATTGCCATGAAGAACTTGTTTTTTAATGTTCCTGCCAGGAGGAATTTTTTAAAAAGTAATGCTGCTGAACTCCGGCATATCGTTGATGAATTTACGAGAGTGGCTATGGCGTTCCCGGAAATATTTTTTTCATTGAATTCAAATGGGCAGGAAGTATTTCACCTGGAGAAAGGCACGTTGAAGCATCGTATTGTTCAAATCCTGGGAAATAGCTACAGTGCAAAACTGGTAAGCGTTCAGGAAGAAACCGATTACCTGAATATTTATGGGTTTGTGGGCAAGCCTGAAACTGCCAAGAAGACAAGAGGCGATCAATATTTTTTTGTAAACAATCGTTTTATTAAAAGTGCCTATCTAAATCACGCAGTGATGAATGCATTTAATGAAATGATTGCAAAGGATAGTTACCCGATGTATGCATTATTCATTGACCTTGATCCGGCACAGTTAGATATAAATGTTCATCCGACCAAACAGGAAATAAAATTTGAAGATGAAAAAATTGTGTACGCTTTTGTACAGTCGGCGGTAAAACATGCATTGGCGCAATTCAGTATCACTCCTACTTTGGATTTTGAACTCGACGCTTCTATCCAGCGTTTGGAAGCGGTAAGTAAACCATTGACAGAAGAACGACGATCCACAACAGCTTCATCTTCGCTGTTTCATACTTTTACGCAAAAGAACCAGGCGCATTTTATTGAGAAAAAGAGCGAACTGAAACACTGGAAGGAGTTTTATGAAAAGCCTGAAGACGCAACTGTGCCAGGAACCGCTATAGCAACGAATGCTGAAACTGCTTTTGTTTCTCTTCATAAAGACTATACCGTTGATGACAACATCATGCAGTTGCACAATGCGTATGTTCTTATTCAAAATGATAAAGGGTTTTTATTATTGCAGCAGCAAAATGCACATGAGCGGATTCTTTATGAAAGATATTTACATGCCCTGGATGGGAAACCGATCGCTACACAACAAAGCCTGTTTCCTTCTACAGTAGAATTGACGCCTGCTGACGCAGTGATGTTAAATGAATTATTACCAGACCTCAAACCATTGGGCTACCAGCTTGAGCCATTTGGAAATAACACTTTTGTGATTCATGGCACACCGGCAGATATCAACCATGGAAATGAAAAAGTAGTACTTGAAAAAATGCTCGAACAATACAAGCATTTTAGCACAGAGATTAAATTCAGCAATAGGGAAAAATTACTACGTTCGCTGGCCTGGCAGCAATCAATAAAATCCGGCACTAAACTTTCACAAAAAGAAATGCAGTCGTTGGTGAATGATCTTTTTGCATGCAGCATACCCAACAGCACGCCAAATGGCAAGCCAACTTATATGACGTTTAAAAAGGAAGAGTTGGATAAGATGTTTGGAAGATAGGAAATAAGGAATAAGAAATTTAAAATAAGAAATAAGGAAGTTGAAAGCAGGTCACTTTTACATTTCTCATTCCTTATTTCTTATTTTTACCCCCTCTCCTGCACCCGCAGCCACCTCTCAGGTATCTCATTATGACTGGCTCTTAGGTAGTCGTTGTAACTGCAGGCGATAAATTTTTTATCAGGGAGTTGCATCCACCAGCGGCTTGTTTTTTTGCTTTGAAGAAACATGGTTGCCATATCTGCAAACATGGTATGGAATTCATTAAAATTGCTTCTTTCATCAAACATACTTTCCTGCTTGCTCCTGCTTTTACCATCAATAAAATACCAGATCATCTGGGAAATTTGTTTTGCGGTTAAGTCATTGCTGTCAAAATCTGGATTGTAACCATATACTCCAAAGGTGGAGAGGTTGCTGCTCATACCTGCATACCGGGTAAGCATACATGATTCTTCACCACTGAAACCATTCGGGCTCAAAGCATTTGCCGGGGCATCGCTGCTCCTGATCGCACTTATATCGAAACTTAATAAATGCGTGTTTCTCATTACTGGTTCCATTTCGTCCATATTGTCTTTTACAACACCAACCCGGTAGCAGTCGAAACGGAGTTTGTCCATTGTTTCAAGCATTCGTGGATGCACCAGGTAACTTTGAAAACCAATATGATTGTAGTGTTTTATTATATTGGGTTCGGCAGTCAGCATGTCCAGCAAAAAATTTTCACTCCTTATGGCGCTTTCGCCCCTTAGGTTGATGAGGGCATCAATGCAGGTAGCTTCGATAATCTGACCAAGGTCCTTATAGGCTTCATATTGGGCGAGTGTGATATCATGCGATCCGCCGAGTATAATAACTGTTTTGCCAATATTTAGTAATTCCGACAATACGACTTTTAATGCTGCGTAGCTATCAGCCAGGTCGGCGCCGGTTTTTATATTTCCAATGTCAGCTATGCTTACGTCCGTGTGCCAGTAGTGTAGTTGATATAGTTGTTTCCTGATCGCATCCGGACCATAGCTCTCGCCCATAAAAAAACCACTGCCCCTCATGTCATTAATGCCAACGATCACAATATCAATTTCCGCCAGCTCTGGAAATTCAGTTTCAAAAATTGAAATATGCTTTGCAAACTGGCCATCTGTAAATCCATTATCATCATTTAGTTCGTCTGCCACAATGGGCTGAAGGAAGTCTGTAAGGTCTTGCATTAAAAAAGTTTGCGCAAACCTAGTGGATTAATTGGAAAACATAAATGGCCGTGCAATTTTTTTATGCCCAAAAATAATTTTTTCTATGCTTGTAAATCTTAACTTAGTAGCTTATCAAGACCGTTTAAGGTTTAAGGTTTAAGGTTATCCAACCTTAAACCTTAAACCTTAAACCCTAAACGAAAGAATACAACACTAATAAAAATTTCTCAAACGATGATCGATAAACAGGAAGTACTACAGGATGTAGTTATAAAATTTGCCGGCGATAGTGGCGATGGTATGCAGCTAACCGGTAACCAGTTCACAAACAACACAGCGATGTTGGGAATTGACCTTGCAACCTTTCCTGATTTTCCTGCAGAGATACGTGCCCCGATAGGAACGCTTCCGGGTGTAAGCGGCTACCAGCTTAGGTTTAGCAGCGACCGGATCTATACACCCGGTGATGAGTGCGATGTATTGGTAGCAATGAATGCGGCTGCATTGAAAGTTAACCTCACCGGTTTAAAAAAGGGTGGAAAGATCATTGCTAATGTTGATGGCTTTGATAATAAGAACCTGCGGCTTGCCAATTATCCAGAAGGTGTAAATCCTTTGGAAGACCATAGCCTCGATAATTATGAGGTGATCCCGATGGACGTGACGAAAATGACCCGGGAAGCCCTGAAGGATATTACCATGGGTGTAAAAGAAAAGGATCGGGCGAAAAATATGTTTGTACTCGGCTTCCTGTATTGGATGTACAACCGCGACATGGATAATACCATGACCTTTCTGAAAGAAAAATTTGGAAAGAAAGCAGACATTCTTGAAAGCAATGTAAGAGCATTGCAGGCAGGGTATAATTATGGTGATACAACCGAAACATTTACAAACAGGTTTACTGTTGCAAAAGCAAAAATGGAACCCGGAACTTACCGTTCTGTTATGGGAAACCAGGCATTGGCCTATGGCCTTATCGCAGCTTCGCAACAAAGCGGGCTTCCTTTGTTCCTGGGAAGCTACCCCATTACTCCCGCTTCTGACATCCTTCACGAACTGAGTAAATACAAATCATTTGGAATAAAAACCTTCCAGGCCGAGGATGAAATTGCAGCGATAACTTCGGCTATTGGTGCCAGTTATGGTGGCTCGATCGGCCTTACAACAACATCCGGCCCAGGTATAGCCTTGAAAGCCGAAGCAATGGGCCTTGCAGTGATGCTTGAAATTCCATTGGTTATTGTAAACATACAACGTGGCGGGCCAAGCACGGGCTTGCCAACTAAAACAGAGCAAAGCGATCTGCTGCAGGCTTATTACGGACGCAACGGCGAGTGCCCGATGCCAGTGATCGCCTCATCCACGCCAACAGATTGCTTTGAAGTAGCATACGAGGCAGTGAGGATAGCCATACAACACATGACTCCCATTATGTTGTTAAGCGACGGTTATATTGCGAATGGTGCTGAACCCTGGAAATTTCCGCAAACTGCTGATCTGCCACCCATTCATATACATTTTAAAACCCAGCTTGGGGCAGGGGAGGATAAATTTCAACCATACCTGCGTGATGAGAAATTAGTGAGGCCATGGGTAATTCCTGGCACGCCTGGGCTGGAGCATCGTATTGGTGGGCTGGAAAAGCAAAATATTACAGGAAACATAAGTTATGAAGCAGAGAATCACCAGTTGATGGTAAAAATAAGGCAGGAGAAAATTGATAAGATCGCACTTCATATACCTAAACAAAAATTGGATAGTGGCCCCGAAAAAGGTAAGATTCTTGTGCTTGGCTGGGGAAGTACTTATGGAGCAATAAAAAGTGCCTGCCTGGAACTCCAGGCACAGGGCCATCTAATTTCGCATGCCCATTTACGTTATGTTCGCCCCTTCCCTGAAAACCTGGGAGAAATAATTAAGAACTTTGAACAGGTTTTAATACCTGAAATAAACAATGGGCAGCTAATAAAGATCATCAGGGATGTGTTCCTGGTGGATGCAAAAGGTTATAATAAGATCATGGGTATTCCCATCACCAAGGGAGAATTAATAGAAGCATTAAAGAAAATGTTGTAGGATTATAGTAAAGATTAAAAAGTACCAGCACAAAAAAAGGTCGCCCGTTTATTCGGACGACCTTTTTTTATGAGTTATATTTTTCTACCTGATTCTTTCTCTTCCTATATAAAGACCTAGCTTAAGATTGAAGGTAAAATAGCCATCTTTTTGAGCCGGGCTTCCACGTTTACCACCGGGGCCGGTGATATTGTTGATCTGCCTGTTTGCTAACCTGTATGAAAGTGCCTGGTCTGATGCGGATAAACCGGAATTAGCGTATTCAGCAGGATCAAAATAAGTTGTACTTACATCATCGAGGTAATCAGTGCTTAATATCCGGTAAAGAAATTCGCCACGAAGATTCAATACATCAGATAATTCATATTTCAAACCAAGGCCAACTGGAAAATTTAATTGTTTTAATTTGTATTCCGGCCTGTCGGTAACGAATCCCTGACCTTCAGTTTTAAGCGGCTGCAGGTCAACCCAATTGCCGTTCAATCTTGTTTGAGGATTAAATGAATAATATCCTACACCACCAAGCAGGTAAGGAGATATTCTTGGAGGATCTTCGTCACGTGCTGTCCAGTCAATGAAAATAAATAATGGATGTAACTCAGCCATCAATGAGAATTCTGAAATACTACTTCTGAAATTTAAATTCCTGTTGTACCTGGCACGTGCTATATCTTTTACATCTACATCTTTCAATACATTATCATCAGCAGAAATTTTTCCAAACATCGCTTCAAGTCTTATACCAACTGCGTACTTAATCATTGCATTGACATATAACCCTCCCTGCAGATGAGTCTTGCCCATGTTAAGATCTTTTATAAACTTTTTACCGATGCCTTTTTTTCCACCAAGGTCGGTCAGGCAATTGATCATACCAACAGATCCGCCGAGTTCAAATAACACCGGGCTATCATAATAAGTATCATTGTAAAAATAATACTGCGCAACGGCTTGTTTTGAGTAGCCAGTAAGAATTATTACTAAACTAAAAATAAAAATTATTCGTTTCATCAAGAAAATCCGTTTAAATTAATTGCAGTTGTTGAAAGGGGTTTCGAAATTATATACAAATAAAACGATTTTTCTTCAATTTTATTTATCCAGACCCAAATTCTTGTAATATTTGCATACCGGCCTTATGCCACAGGATGCACACCTGGGCGTTCGGGCTACGCAGATATACCTCCCATGCAATATCAACCAATGGTGAGCCTTGTGAATAAGGGCTTGGGGCAAATGGCTAACCAGTTGTTTCTCAGCGGCTATTGGCGTTCTTGCCCCTGTGGTCAAACCTATTCTTGCACTTACCCTGAACACATGCGTGTCAACCGCCATATTTGGTTGGGCATCGATAACGGAGGTTATAACATTCGCAGTTTTTCTTCCAACACCGGGCAATTGCACCAATTGATCTACTGTCATGGGTACTTTTCCTTCAAAACGTTCTTCAAGCATCTTTGCCATCCCGATTAAATGCTTCGTTTTATTATTTGGGTAAGAAATACTTTTTATTAAGGGGAACAGATCATCAATTGCCGCTTTGCTGAGTGAAGCAGGATCTGGATATTTTTCAAAAATAGCAGGGCTGGTGAGGTTTACGCGTTTGTCTGTGCATTGGGCAGAAAGAATAACGGCTACCAATAGCTGAAATGGATTGTCATAGAACAATTCAGTTTGTGCGTCGGGTGTGTGCTTTAAAAAATAGTCTATCACAAACCGGTATCGTTCCTTTTTGGTCATAAAAAAGCCCCGTCTTTTTGAAGCGGGGAAATTACGTGATTTGCAGTTTATAGTTAAGCAGGAGAAGATATTTCTTCAAGTGCTTTTTCAGCATAATTCAGAATATTATCAATGGTTTGTTTACGGGGAGAAAGTTTAATTACCTCGAGGTTCTGTTGAGCAGAACGTAGTAACTCAAATTTTTCACGCAAATTCCAATCTGTAAATAACGCTGCTTTTATAGCTGCTGTCTTTTCGATGGAAGTTTCATTATACAAATATTGCAGAAGATCTTCCTGTGTAAAACTGTGCATAGGCCAAGTTGCTTTTGAAATTAAATAAATTATCCTTATCCGGTTATTAAACGGTAGCTGGATAGGATTATTGTATAAATGGCTTGTTTTTTAAGTTTTTACGGCTCATTTACTAAAAAAAGCTCCTCATTGTCCTTCTTCATTAGATATTTTTCACGGGCATACTTTTCAATCGTTCCGGCACTTGTCTTCAATAAATTAAGCTCATTGCGTGTTTCAGCTATTTGCTGGTTCAGGTGTCGCTCGCTTTTCTGTAGTTCCTTAAGTTTATCCCTTCTCGATAAGATTAGTGACACATCTTTAGGATCAAAAAATAACATCCATACCAGGAAGCAGCCTGAAGCGACTAAGTACTTGTTTTTTACGATTAAAAGTGCAGTATTCAGGATTTTCATACAGTTAATATGTGTACAATGTACGATTTTTTAAGAATAGTTGAAAGGTTGATATAGTTGTTAAAGTTAATACAGCCCATCCTCTATCAACCTTGTCATCTATTTCAACTGATCAACTACTTGCCAAATTTGATTTTCCCGGCAGGATATTGGCCACCATCAGCAAGTATCTCTTCTATCCTTATCAGTTGATTGTATTTAGCCATACGATCACTGCGTGACGCTGAGCCGGTTTTTATTTGCCCGCAATTTAGGGCAACTGCAAGGTCGGCAATGGTACTGTCTTCTGTTTCGCCGCTGCGATGGCTCATGATGGTATTGAAGCCATTGCTCTGTGCCATTGTAACAGCGTTGATCGTTTCCGTTAGGGTCCCGATCTGGTTAACTTTTACCAGCAGCGCATTGGCAATTTTTTCATTGATTCCTCTTTCGAGCCTTGTTACATTAGTTACGAAAAGGTCATCACCTACCAGCTGGCATTTGTCTCCAATAGCATCTGTAAGCATTTTCCATCCTTTCCAGTCATCTTCAGCCATGCCATCCTCAACGGAAATGATTGGATATTGTTTAACCCAGCTTTCCCAATACTTAACCAATTGTTCGCTGGTCATTTTCTTGCCATCACTTTTATGAAAGATATATTTTTTCTCTTTTGCATTCCACAATTCACTGTTGGCTGCATCCATGGCAATTGCTATTTGGGTTCCTGTTTTATAACCTGCAGCCTGGATAGCAGTTAATACAGTTTCAATCGCCTCTTCATTGCTTTGAATATTTGGAGCAAAACCGCCTTCATCGCCTACATTGGTGCTGTAACCTTTTTTCTTCAATACTGTTTTCAGTGCGTGAAAGATCTCAACTCCCCATTGTAATCCTTCGCTGAAAGTTTTGGCACCGATGGGCATCACCATAAATTCCTGGAAATCTATTTTATTATCAGCATGTGCACCGCCGTTTAAAATATTCATCATTGGTATGGGAAGCACTTTTGCATTTGTTCCGCCAATATACCGGTATAGTGGAAGGTTTGCTTCCAAAGCTGCAGCTTTAGCAACAGCAAGGCTGATGGCAAGCATCGCATTCGCACCAAGCTTACTCTTATTTTCAGTTCCGTCTAACTTAACCATTAATGCATCAATGCCAGTTTGATCGGCAACATCCCAACCTAAAAGATTATCTGCTAAAATGGTATTTACATTGTTAACTGCCTTCAAAACACCTTTACCCCCGTACAATTTTTTATTGTTGTCACGTAACTCTACTGCCTCATGAATCCCAGTGCTTGCCCCGCTAGGAACAGCCGCACGGCCAAGCATTTCATTCTCAGTTAAAATATCTACTTCAATGGTTGGGTTGCCGCGGCTATCTAAAATTTGGCGGGCATGTAGGGAAGCGATGTAGCTCATGATGGGGAGTTATAAATTTGAAATTAAAAATGACGATGTTGGCAATCGGCAATCGGGAATCTGCAATCGGGAATTCTCAACTGCTTCATAATTTTTATGCAAAGAAAAATCTTTTCCTGAACGCTTCAAAATGAAATTAAGTCGTCAGGGATTTAAATATTGCTTCCAGGTTTTGAGTTTCACTTTGAAGTGATACAATATTTAAATTTTGCTGAATGCTCAATTGCAATAATGCTTTCTTCAGCGAATCTGCATCAGAGCATTGAATATTGTAGGTTGAATGTTGAATATTTTCGACTTTAATAAAGCCACTCATTTTTTTAATTAATTCAACATTTACGGCTTCTTTAAATTCAACCTTCACATATTCTACTCCTTTGGAAGATCTTTGTAAATTTTGTAATTTATCATCGGCCACAATATTGCCTTTGTTGATGACAATTACCCTGTCGCAGATGGCTTCTACTTCCTGCATTATGTGAGAGGAGAACAAAACAGTTTTATTTTGTCCAAGCCTTTTGATCAGATCCCTTATCTCAATGATCTGGTTTGGATCAAGCCCGGAAGTAGGTTCGTCTAATATCAATACTTCAGGATCGTGTACCAGCGCCGCTGCAAGTCCAACCCTTTGTTTATAACCTTTACTTAATTGACCAATTTTTTTATTGGCTTCAGGAGTTAAACCTACAAGTTTTATCACTTCTTCAATCCGGGACGTCGGTTTGCTGATCTTGTGCACCGCGGCAATAAAGCCGAGGTATTCTCTTACATACATATCCGTGTACAATGGATTTGCTTCAGGTAAATAACCAATCTTTTGTTTTGTTTCAATGCTGTTGCCCTCAACCGTTATGCCGCATACCTGGATGCTTCCGCCATCTGCATTTAAATAGCCCGTAATCATTTTCATGGTGGTAGATTTTCCTGCGCCATTTGGCCCCAGGAAACCCATGATCTCCCCTTTATTTACCGTAAAAGAAATTTTATTGACGGCCTTCTGGCTGCCATAATTTTTAGAAAGATTGTTAACAGATATGGACACAGGTTCGAATGGAAAATTTATGATTTAAGATGTAAGCGTTTTAAATCTTACGGGATCGTTATCAATTTTCTTTTTTTGGTTCTTGTGGTGGGCGTTGTGGGCCCCGGTTTTGATTTTGAGGAGGGCGTTGTTGTGGCCTTCCTTGCTGTCCCTGTCCCTGCCTGTTCCCGCCGCCACCTTGCTGTTGTGCTGGTCTATTTCCTTGTGGAGGAGGACCTTGCCTTTGTGGCCTTCCGCCTGGAGGCGCCTGTTGCGGGCCACGGTTTTGTGGTTGCCGTTGTGGGCCTTGCTGCCCCTGTTCCCTTCTTTGTTCGGGTTGATTAGCAGCACGTCCCTGTTGCTGTTGCGGCCTGCCTCCCTGTTGTTGATTTTGTTGCTTGCCTCTTTCTTTATCCCTGCGTTTACGCGTAGTTTTTTCCAGGCTTTTTAGGCTTATCTGTCCGACAATATCTGCATACTCCGGTTCTATTTCTTTAGGCTTATTGCTGGTAACTTCCACCGTTTCCATTTCTTCAGGTTTGATACCTTCCCTGTTCTGGGCCTTTATCTTTTTTACTGTTTCAATGCTCAATGGATACTGCTTATTACTTTCAGCCATTGTGTACCACATCAGGTTCCTGAAAATATCTTTCTTCACCAGGAACGCCCTGCCTTTTGCTACTTCCAACGTATCTGAATCCGTTGGAAAAAATTGTAGTGCATCCAAATAAGTATCAAGTTCATAATTGAGACAGCATTTTAGTCTTCCACACTGGCCGCTCAATTTTGTTTGATTGATGCTCAAATTTTGATATCGGGCTGCGTTTGTGTTCACACTTTTAAAATCTGTTAACCAGGTGCTGCAACAAAGTTCTCTTCCGCAACTCCCGATACCACCCACTTTACCTGCCTCCTGGCGTGCCCCGATCTGGCGCATTTCAACTTTTACCTTGAATTCGCCTGCATATAATTTAATAAGTTCCCTGAAATCTACCCGGTCATCTGCGATGTAAAAAAACGTAGCTTTTCTACCATCAGCCTGTATCTCAACTTCCGCCATTTTGAGTTCGAGTTTCAACTGACGGGCCATGGCTCGGCTGCGAATGAGCACATTTGCTTCGCGTGCTTTGGTCTCTTTCATTTTGGAGAGGTCAGATTCCGTTGCCCGGCGCAATATCTTCTTTATATCAGCACTTTTCTCGTCGATATTATTTTTCTTAAGCTGCAATCTTACCAGTTCTCCCGTTAGGTTTACCATGCCCACGTCAAAACCGCTGGTGCCTTCTACTGCAACCATTTCGCCTTTTTCGTAATAATGCAGGGTGGTATTTTTAAAATAATCCTTGCGGCTGCCTTTGTTGAAGCTAATCTCAACCACGCGGCAACTACTTTCAGGATCGCTGTAAGGTAAGTTGGCAAGCCAATCATGTACGTTCATTCGGTTGCAACCGCCGCTGGCACAACTGCCATGGCTCTGGCAACCACCCGGTGCTGCATCTTTCGAAGTTGAGCAACCGCCACTTCCACATCCCATTGTATCTAAAATTTAAGAATTAAGGTTAAAATATCTGAGAACGGGCGATTATACTGTTAGGAGCATCGTTCTGTCACGCTCTTGTACTCCGACTGTGTTTCGCAGTGAAGTACAAGGGTGCGAAGCCTAAAAGTTGAATATAGTGAAGATAGCCTGGCTAATTAAAATTATCATACTTCAACACCGGATCGCTCAAACCCAATTCCTCATTGCATCAAAATTACTGATTTGTTGCTAATAATGTGATACAACCTGATTGTTAAGGCATGAAAAAGTATTTTGGCGTTGGCATTGCGCTCAATATAGTAGGCTGCCTGGTCCAGTTCATTGATGATGGCCTCCTGTTGGGAAATGTCGCAAAGCTTATTAAACTTTAACGCAAAGTCGGTCGTGGATTGGTTTTCAGCCGCTTCATCCACTGCATTGCCCATCACCCGCAGGCGAATTGCATGCTCCAAAAGGTGGGTGAAATATTTTAAGAATTGTTTTTGTTTTTCTCTGCCTGCCTTGCTCACTTCTTCAATCCATTTAACCTGTGCTGCCGGGCCGGTTTTCACAATGCTGTTGAGCCAATCCCTCAACAGAACCTCCCAATCATCTTCCACATGTAGCAATTGCTGAAGCGCTTCGTGGTAATTTCCATTACTCATGGCTGCAACCTGCTGGGCTTTTTTTAATGAAACTCCTTCCCTGGTTTCCAGGGCTGCTTCAACCTGGAGGTTGGTAAGCATAGGGATTTTAATGAGCTGGGTACGGGATAAAATGGTTGGTAATATCAGTGATTCATTTTCGGCAACGAATATGAATAATGTATTTGGCGGTGGTTCTTCGATCAATTTTAAAAGCTTGTTTCCTTCCTTGCCCAAAAATTCAGGCATCCACATGATCAGAATTTTATATTCCGACTCAAAACTTTTCAGGCTCATTTTACGCAGGATGTCTTCACATTCAAGCGCAGTAATATTACCCTGTTTATTTTCAGCATCAATAAACTGCAACCAGTCAAAAGAATTTCCGTAAGGTTGTGCCTTCAAAAAATCACGCCATTCTTTTATATAATCTGTGCTGATAGGTTTGTCGCCGGGCTTCCGTGGAATAACGGGGTAAGAAAAATGAATATCGGGGTGAATGAGTTGGGATGCTTTTTTGCAGGCGAGGCATTCTCCGCAAGAGTCGTACGCTTCGCCGTTTCTCGTTTCTGGTTTCTCGTTGTTTGTTTCTCGTTCAGTTTCTGCGATTGGTTCCGGATCTCCAAATAAAGAAGGCTCCATTGCCGATTGCCGATTGCCGACTGCCGCTTCCCGCCCGCCTACTTTTTCACAAACCGTATATTGCGCAAAGGCTCTTGCTAAAGACAAGGCA
>JBDSBG010000207.1:0-18360 GCA_039921685.1 Ferruginibacter sp. | reverse complement strand
ACATTTATGGATCCATGCCCGATTTTTTTTCAAAGCAACTCCAAAATATGGTTGCTGCACCAGCAAATAGAATAAGGGCTGCAGTGAACAATGATATGGCCATATGCTTAAATGAAATATAATCAAGGGCCGCAACGCCCTGAACCATTAGCAGAATTTCATTGATGATGATACCTGCTACAAAAATAAATATCCCGGTATGTAATTTTTTATTTGCAGGTATCATTTGAAAACTAATGCTGTATCCAATGATAAAAATACTTGTTACGGCCAGGAGAACAAGATGAAGATAGCCTATTATGATGGGCCTGAAACTGTAAGAAAGCTGGCTGAGGGCTGGATGAACAGAGCCTGATTGCAATAATAATTTTATGGAGAATGCAATAGCAGAAAGTAATAACAGAATTCTTCCATGTTTATCAAAACGCTTTTTGAGATATTCTTTTGATTGAATGAATGTTTTTACCATTAGTACCCATCCAATTAACTGGGCAATAACAGCGGCTATAATTAAGCAATAGACAACGGCGGGGAAAGGCAACCATAATGCAGAGAGGAAATACGCCGGGATACAGGCGAAACAAAACAACCAGAATGCATTTCTTAATGCCTTGTCAAAACCTCCTGTTTTTTCTAACCTGTACACCAGCAGTCCCATGCCTGCAAAAAAGAACCAACCATTGTATTGAAAATGCAAAAAGAAATAGACGGAGGCAAGGTACCAATCCTGCTGTGAAATTTTATTCGCCATCATGTAGGCGAGGCCGTAAGCACCAAATGAAGATAGAACGCTGAAAAGCAATCCGGCTTTAAACCACAAATGACTTATTTTATTTTCATTTAGCTTATTTAAATCCTTCCAGAAATAAAAAGCAAAAATATAAGATACAATTATTGATAAGGTTGAAAAACCAATCGAGAAAAACGCATAACCCTGGAAGATAAAAGCAACCAGCATTCCGTAAGCTGTTACCAGGTTTGCATACAATAGCCAGCTATACTTTTTTAAAATACTTTCATTGTGTACATTAGCCAGGTACTGGACCAGGAACAACATTAATGTTTGGGTGATCCAACCGGCAAAAGCAAAGTGCGAATGACCGTGCAGGAGAAATTTCTGTTGGACAAAGGGTAAATAAAATGCGATCTTATAACGCATCAGAACGCCCAGGCCGGCAACAAGCAGCAAATTGAAAAATGAAACAGCCAGCCACTTGTGAAAAAATCTATTCATCAATACTCAAAATAATATCAAAAAGAATCAGGCAAATATGCGTTCAGTCATATTATTGCAAAACACTTTTCCTCTTTTGATCAGCAGGTCTCCCTTATCATGCATGTGGCGCATTGTTCTTATCACAGTTTCTACCCTCAATCCTGTCATATCTGCTATTTGTTGCCGGGTAAGATTCAACTGGTTGCGGTTGATAAAAAAGTTGTTTGTTTCTGTTTTAAAATAATTTAGCAAGGTGGTAATTTTTACTTCGGGGCAGTTTGAAGCAAAAGATTTTATGATCGCAAGCTTAAACCTAAGCCTCTTGCAGAACAGCTGAGTAATGGCAAAATGAATGTCGCTGTTTTCTTTAATCAATTCAATAAAAGTAGATTTGTGTAACCTTAGTACAATGCTATCCTGCTCTGCAATAGCTGTAGCTGCGTAGGGGAAGTTGTCAAAAAGAGGCAGCTCGCCAAAAGATTCGCCTTCCTCAATCATAAAATGAATGCATTCTTTGCCTTCATCATCGATGTTCACCCATCTCACTTTACCGCTTACAAGCTGATAATAAAATGAACAGTTTTGGCTTTCATGAAAAATAATTTCATGCGCACTTACTTTTTTATAAGATGCTCCCCAGGCTAACAATAGATCTATGTCAATCATATCAAAAATCGTTTATCAAAAAGGTAAACGAAACTAATTGCAGAATCGCTTATTGTAAATGATACAGGTTAATTACTTACATGATTAAACTCATATTTTCAGCACCTTCAGGTGAATACCTTGAATGTAATTAGCAGTTAATGGGAAGTGTTATGGCAGATGGAATTGTGTTGATGTAATGTAAGTTAATTAACTGAAACCGGGCTAAGTTTCTAAATATGACTTCACGCATAAAGGCCCGTTTGTTTTAAACCTAATCTTGCAGGATTACATTCATCAAAACAAAATCAATATGAAAAAACTAATCCTGGTAAGTATGATTACTACCATTGCAATCATATCTTCCTGCGGAGGAGACAAAGATCCGGCATATGCAAGCCCGGGTGACAATAAAGCGATCACAACAGAAGTTCCAAAAGATGTTGCACCTGCTTATGATCCAAACAGGGGAGAGGGTAAATTTAAAAATGTTGAAGTGAGCAGTTCCCTAAATGCAAAGATGGCAACTGATGGTGAGAAAGTTTACAGCGTAAAATGCGGTGGTTGCCACAAATTAACAG
This sequence comes from Ferruginibacter sp., assembly GCA_039921685.1. Taxonomy (GTDB): domain Bacteria; phylum Bacteroidota; class Bacteroidia; order Chitinophagales; family Chitinophagaceae; genus Ferruginibacter. The sequence continues at coordinate 15,918 of JBDSBG010000207.1, read as the reverse complement.
ATGAAAAATTAGTGGGTCCCGGCTGGGCTGGAGTTACAGGCCGGCATAAGCCTGAATGGATAATGAATTTCATAACCAACACCGATGAAATGCTGACCAAGGATCCCAAAGCACAGGCACAATTGGAAATTTGCCTCGTGAGAATGCCAAACCAAAACCTGGCAGATGAAGATGCAAGAGGCTTATTGGAATTTATGCGCAAGAATGACGGTGTGAAGTAGGCTTCCCTACATATAATGCGGAAATTATAGTGATCGTTTAGGCTAAAAAATGCTTAAGAACTATACCTGTGCCCATACCTGAACATGTTATCAAAACTACCTTTCATTTAAAACAACTAATATGTCACTTAAAAAAACCAATACAATTATCCTTACAGCTCTTGCTGTTGTTCTTGGCCTACATGCTTGTAAACCGAAAGATGCAGGATCAGCAGTAACTGGTGATGCAGCTTCAAAAACCTATGTTGCTCCAGGTAAGTATGATGAATTCTACAACTTTGTTTCAGGCGGATTTAGTGGCCAGATGTCTGTGTATGGACTCCCCAGTGGCCGTTTGCTTCGTGTGATCCCTGTTTTCTCTGTAGATCCGGAAAAAGGTTGGGGCTACAGTGAAGAAACAAAACCAATGCTGAACACGTCGCATGGAGAAGTGCCATGGGATGACCTCCATCATGTGCAATTGTCACAAACAAATGGTGAAATTGATGGGCGATGGGTGTTTGGCAATGGTAATAATACTCCCCGCGTTGCCCGGATAGATCTTGCTACTTTCCGCACGACGGAAATACTGGAACTTCCAAATAGCGGCGGCAACCACTCTTCACCATTCATTACCGAAAATACTGAGTATGTTGTAGCTGGCACACGGTTTAGCGTACCCGCAGATGATAATGAGAAAGGTGGGGACGTGCCCATTAATACGTACAAACAAAATTTCAAGGGTACCATCAGTTTCATAAGCGTAGACAAAACAAACGGCAATATGGATATTGCTTTCCAATTGCAATGCCCGGGCGTTAATTTCGACCTAAGTCATGCAGGGAAAGGCAAATCCCATGGATGGTTTTTCTTTAGTTGCTATAACACGGAACAGGCTAATACATTGTTGGAAGTAAATGCTTCGAAGCGTGATAAAGATTTTATTATGGCTGTGAACTGGAAAAAAGCTGAAGAATTGATCAAGGCAGGAAAAGGGCGTAAGCAGGCAGTAAAATATGCGAGCAACCGTTACGACGAAAAAACGCATATGGCAACATCTACAATTAAAACTGAAGTGACTGTTTTAAATGTAAAAGATTTTCCGGAACTGGTTTATCTTATTCCATGCCCCAAATCCCCTCATGGATGTGACGTTGATCCCACAGGAGAATATATCGTTGGTAGTGGAAAGTTAGCTGCACTGATCCCGGTATTTAGTTTCGATAAAATTCAAAAGGCAATAGCTGATAAGGCATTTGAAGGAAGTTATGAAGGCATACCGGTGATCAAGTACGAGGCGGCATTGTATGGTGAAGTAAAAAAACCTGGCCTTGGTCCACTGCACACTGAATTTGATGGCAGGGGTAATGCTTATACATCTATGTTTGTATCAAGTGAAGTGGTTAAATGGAATATTAAAGACCTTAAAGTGATAGACAGGGTGCCTACGTATTATTCCGTGGGCCATTTAATGATTCCTGGTGGCGACACAAAAAAACCCAATGGTAAATATTTAGTTGCTTACAACAAGATCACGAAAGATCGTTACCTGCCTACCGGGCCTGAATTGTCTCAAAGTGCCCAATTGTATGATATCAGCGGTGATAAAATGCAATTGATATTAGATTATCCAACGATTGGCGAACCTCACTATGCCCAGGCAGTAGCGGCTACTGTTATCCGTGATCATTCAACAAAATTTTTTAAGATAGATGACAATAACAATCCTTTTGTTTCAAAAGGGGAAGGAACAACCAAAGTTGTAAGAGAGGGTAATAAAGTACATGTTTACATGACGATGATTCGTTCCCATCTCACACCCGATAATATCGAAGGTGTTAAAATGGGCGATGAAGTATATTTCCATGCAACCAATCTTGAACAGGATTGGGATGTGCCGCACGGGTTTGCTATCAAAGGAGCATTGAATGGAGAACTGTTGGTAATGCCTGGTGAGACAGTTACATTAAAATGGGTGCCTGACCGTGTTGGTATATTCCCGATGTATTGCACCGATTTCTGCAGTGCACTTCACCAGGAAATGTCGGGATATGTAAGGGTATCGCCGGCAGGAAGCAGCACACCCATTAGTTTCAGTACAGGAACGAACATTCCCAAAGTTGATAGCACAGTAAAATAAACATAAGAGCGGTGTAAGGAAATCAGTCTGATGATTATGCCGCTCTTTTATTCAATACCGTTTATGAAAGAAAATAAAATCACTGCTTTAACCAGGATCTTGCTTTTTATTTGTGGGCTTGGTTTGATCGCAGTATTGTTTACGCCGATGTGGAGGATTGATCTCCAGGCTCCCCAATACCCGGAAGGATTAAGAATGTTGATATACCCGCACAAGTTAGCTGGGAATATTGATATTATTAATGGCCTGAATCATTATATCGGTATGAAAACCTTGCATACAAATGATTTTCCGGAATTTAAAATACTGCCCGCCATCATTATCATTTTTTCATTATTGTTTTTCATTACTGGTATCATAGCGAAACGAAGATTTCTGTATCTCCTGTTGCTTATGTTTGTTTCTTTTGGAGTTATTGCAATGATTGATTTTTGGAGATGGGAATATAATTATGGTCATAACCTGAACCCCGATGCGGCGATCATTGTTCCGGGTATGTCTTATCAACCTCCGTTGGTTGGGTATAAACAATTACTGAATTTCGGTGCTTATTCAGTGCCTGATATAGGAGGATGGATATTTGTTGCTGTTGGGGCTTTACTGTTGTTTTGTGTTATCTACGAATTCAGGAGGCAGAAAAATCAGGGGCTGTTTGCAGGTAAGCAGGTTTTACCACTTACTGCAGTGCTTCTGTTATTCATCAGTAGCTGCAACACTAAGCCTGAAGCAATTCGTATAGGGAAAGATAATTGTGATTTTTGCAAAATGACCATCAGCGACAAAAGGTTTGGTGCAGAGATCGTAACAAAGAAAAGCAAAGTTCACAAATTCGATGATGAACATTGTGTTGTTGCATTTTTAAGATCTGCAAAACTGGCGCCCAAAGATATTAGCGGAATATATTTTGTCGATTTTAGTAACCCGAATGATTTAATAAAAGTGGAAGATGCTGTTTTTTTGCAAAGCCCTTTGTTAAAAAGCCCTATGAATGGAAATATAGCCGCCTTTAGCAGCAATGATAGCTTAATCAAAAACCTTTCAAATTTTTATGGAAACAGGATCAGTTGGGAGGATATGCAGAAATGAAGACCCTGTTCATTATATTGTCACTATTTATTTGTGCAAAAACATCGGCAACAATAATTCATGTGGGAGCTTCACGGGTTTATAAAACTGTAACAGCAGGCGTAGACGCTTCTGTTGCCGGCGACACCATCCTGGTTGACCCGGGAAATTATAAAGAAAAAAACCTGGTCATTAAAAAAAGTATTTTATTAAGAGGAATACAATTTCCAGTGCTGGATGGTGAAAAAAAGTATGAGGTCATCTCTGTAAAAGCAAACGATGTTACCATAGATGGATTCCGGGTTATCCATTCGGGTATTTCGAGTTTAGAGGACATTAGCGGGATTAAAATTTACGGTGTAAAAAATGTTACTATAAAAAATAATTTCCTGGAGGATACCTTCTTTGGTATTTATGTACAAAGTGGCCTGAATGAAACAATTGAAAATAATACATTAATTGGAGCCAGCAAGGAGGAGCAGCAAAGCGGGAACGGAATTCACTGCTGGAACTGCGACAGTATGAAAATCATCGGCAATAACATAACAGGTCATCGTGATGCAATCTATTTTGAGTTTGTGAAGAACTCGATAATATGGCGTAATAATTCCACAGGTAATATCCGTTACGGATTACATTTTATGTTTTCAAACGATGATATGTATGTAAATAATATTTTCAGTAATAATGGTTCTGGAGTATCGGTTATGTTCTCAAAAAAAATACGCATGTTTAGCAACTATTTTGAAGAGAATTGGGGAGATGCATCTTATGGTATATTACTCAAAGAAATTTCCGACAGTTACATGCAGGGAAATTTCTTTTTAAAAAATACCAGCGCCATTTATATGGAAGGTGCCAACCGAATATATATGACCCGGAACAGTTTTGAGAACAATGGATGGGCATTGAAGATACAGGCCAGTTGCGATGCTGTTGTACTTGAAAAAAATAATTTTATCGGGAACACATTTGATGTAGGCACAAATGGTTCTTTGGTGCAGAATAGATTCACGAATAATTACTGGGATAAATACGAGGGGTATGACCTCAATAAAGATAAAATAGGGGATATCCCTTACCGCCCTGTTAGTATGTATTCAATGATCGTGGAGAAAAATCCCCCGGCGATGATATTGTTCAGGAGTTTTATAACAAATTTATTAGACAAAACCGAAAAAATACTCCCCAGCCTCACTCCCGAAAATTTGAAGGACGACAACCCATTAATGAAAAAAGCTTTTTGATGAGCCCGTGCTGAAGCGACTGAGGCATGTATAGCAATTTATTAAACAGGAACTTTTTTATGATCATAGCCACCAACGTAACAAAGAAGTTCGGCAAATTGAAAGCACTCGACAATGTCTCTACCACCTGCAATAAAGGGGAGTGCATCGCTTTGGTTGGCCCTAACGGTAGCGGGAAAACTACATTGATAAAATCAATATTGGGTATGGTGGTACCTGATAGTGGATTCATTACATTTAAGGAGAATAATATATTGCATCACTGGCAATACAGGGATGAGATTGGTTACATGCCCCAGGTCGGTAAATACCCCGACAATATGACCATTGGCCAGGTGCTGGAAATGATGAAGGACATACGAAATAAGAAAACTTCTCTTGACGAGGATCTTATTAAAGCCTTTGCCCTGCAAAACCTGCTAAATAAAAGAATGCGAACATTGTCTGGAGGCACAAGACAGAAAGTGAGCGCTGCGCTTACCTTTCTCTTTAACCCTTCTGTACTTATACTGGATGAACCGACTGCAGGCCTCGACCCGGTAGCGTCTGAGATTTTAAAGGAAAAAATAATCGCTGAAAAACAGAACGGTAAACTGGTCATGATCACTTCACATGTATTAAGTGAATTGGATGACCTTGTTACAAGAATTATCTACATGCAGGAAGGGAAACTGCTTTTTCATAAAACGATTGACCAACTACGAATGGATACAGGAGAACAAAAACTTTCAAAAGCGATTGCAAGCGTAATGACAAATTAAAATTTATGAAGAAAATAGTGAAATATGTTATCACAGATATATTACGCAACAGAATCGTGCTGGTATATACCTTGTTGTTATTTGCTGCTTCATTCAGTGTGTTCAGTCTTGAAGACAACAGCAGTAAAGGTTTGTTGAGCCTGCTAAATATTATCATGATCATCGTTCCGCTGGTTAGTATTATTTTTTCCACAATTTACATTTACAACAGTGCTGAATTTATTGAACTGCTCGTAAGCCAGCCTTTAAAACGAAAAGCGATCTGGTTAAGTCTTTTTACCGGACTGGCCACCTCGCTTTCGATTGCTTTTTTTATTGGAGCAGGAATTCCTGTACTGATTTACCAGTCAAATATGGTTGGCTTTTCCATGATCGGCGTTGGCATATTGTTGAGTATTATTTTTGTTGCGATTGCAATGCTTGCAACAGTAAAGACCCGGGATAAAGCCAAAGGAATTGGTGCAGCGATTATGCTTTGGTTGTACTTCTCTTTATTATTCGATGGGTTTGTACTATTTCTTTTATTTCAATTCGCAGATTATCCAATGGAAAAGCCCATGATAGCTGTTAGTGCTTTTAACCCGATAGACCTTGGGCGGATATTGATTTTGCTTCAATTGGATGTGTCTGCCATGATGGGATACACTGGTGCAGTTTTTAAAGACTTTTTTGGAACCTACGTCGGAGTAATTTTTTCAATAGGAACATTGCTTCTCTGGATAGTACTGCCTGTATGGTATTCAACTTATAAATTCAAAAGTAAAGATCTGTAAATATGAAAAGACATCCTGCCCTGGCGAACTTTTCGAGAGATCATCATGCAGCGCTCATATTGGCGAGGTTACTGCAAAATAATGCGCCTGTTTACAAAGGGTTGCCTGCAGACATAGCAGGCAAAGTTGAATATGCAATAAAATTTTATACGGAGGAGCTTATTGCACACTTCAAACTGGAAGAGGAATCATTTTCTTTAGTAAAGTGTATTGATAAACAACTTGATGAATTGATCATGGTAATTCTGCAGGAACATGAGGAACTTCACGAAACATTTGCATCCATCGGTAGCCATCCGGTTTCAGCATTGCAGGCTGACAGGCTGGGTATACTCCTCGAGAATCATATTCGCAAAGAAGAACGCGTTTTGTTTCCTTTAATTCAAAAGGTCTGCACTGAAGAGTTGCTGCAGGCTATTCACAGTTCTCTATCACATCATTACCGCAAATGAAAAAGGATATTGAAACAAGGACCGATATTGAATTGCTTGTGAATTCTTTTTATAACAAGGTAATAGCAGATAGCCGACTGGGTTATGTGTTTCTGCAGGTAGCAGAAGTGAATTGGTCAACCCATTTGGCTGTGATGTATGATTTTTGGGAAAACATGATATTATTCACAGGAACCTACGAGGGAAATCCCATGAATTTACATAAACATCTTAGTCAACTTTCACCGTTGAACCAAACCCATTTCGACCAGTGGAACAAATTATTCACAGAAACCGTTGACGAATTATTCGAAGGCAAAAAGGCAGTTATTGCAAAGCAACGAACGATCAGCATTTCAAATATTATTAGTCAAAAAGTATTGGAAGCTCAACAGAACCAATGAGTGTAGCCTGTTAGAAATTATAGAGAAGGGAATGCTAATAAGGCATCTCGTTCAAGATGCCTTATTAGCTAATATCTTAGCCCGCAATAACTTATTTGCTTGCGGGCGGCAACAGCACTTCATCAATCACATACACGATACCGTTAGAGGCAGCGACCGTGGCAATAATGTGGGCTTTTCCGTTTAAAGTAATTTTACCATCCTTTTTACTGATTGTAATATTTCCACCATTTACCTGTCCGATTACCTGCCCGTCTGTAAGCATATCTTCTTTAAATACTCCCACAGCAACATGATACTGCAGTATATCTGTGAGGTCATCTTTCTTTTCCGGCTTCAATAAGCCTTCCACTGTACCAGCAGGTAATTTATCGAATGCTGCATTTGTTGGGGCAAAAACCGTGAATGGCCCCGCATTGCTCAACGCATCGACCAGTGAGGCTGCCTGGATCGCTGTTACCAGGGTTGTATGATCTTTGCTGCCGATTGCGACCTGGACGACATTCTTTTGAGACATATCATCCTTTACAGCTGATTGTCCCTGTGGTTCGTTGGTAGTTGAGGTAGATGGTGCGGTGTTGCTGGCTTGCGGTTGCGAAGGGCTGTTGTTACAACTTATAGATGACACATACAGCGTTCCGCAAAAGAACAATAAAAACATTCTGCTCATAATTCGAAATTTAGGTAATGAAATAATGTGAAAATATTCCATTTATAATTGAGACTTTATGACAGGGATCACATTTGCAATTCTTATTTCCATTTCACGCCAAAACTTTTTCCCCCATTCCCGCTATCGGCTAATCTAAACCATGAAGAGCTTGTTTTTCACAAGTACCAATCTTTAACCTCTTAAACCTCTTATACCAAATAGAAATTAAAGCTGCACCACCGAAGAATTGTCAGGCTGAGCTTGTCGAAGCCGGGTTAGTTAAGATCACCTTCGACAAGCTCAGGCGGACAGACAAGTATTAATATCTAATTGGTATTAAACCTCTTAATCCGCTTAAACCTTAAACGTCTTAAACCTCTTAAACCTCTTAAACCTCTTAAACCCCTTAAACCCCTTAAACCTCTTCAACCCCTTCACCCCCTCCAACTGGCATTTGTTATCCATTTGTATCCTTTTGTGTCCTATGTTATCCTATGTTATCCTATGTTGATACCATGTCTTTCTAGCTGCTGTATGTTTGTTTTCGAAACACAGGATCGTGATAAAAATGATGAGTTTGCTGAAATCAGGCAGGCGGTCAATTGAAAAAATGATCGGAAACTGTGACCAAAAAAATCGTGGAAATAAAAAAGTCACACAACATGTGACCAAATTAAAATTCAAAAAATAAAAGTCACAAAGTTGTGACCAAAAGAAAATGAGGCAACAAAAAAGTCACACCGACAGTAAATATTTCATTCGCTTAAGCGGCGGTAAAACAAACAACATGTGAAATATATTTAAACCCATGAATGCACTGGCATTTGCAAGAGCGAGGTTTGGATTAACGCAGGACCAAATGGCACTGCAACCTGGCATCTGGCGAAGCACAGTAAAAATGATAGAAACCAATAAGCCTTGCCTGTCAAGCGATAAACTCGTAAAGCTGGCTGCACTGGAGATTCAACTGGCAACAATGTCGCCGGCCGCCAAAGTAATCCTTCCGCCTGTGTGAAAGCTTTGTATGAGCAGGCCAATGAACATTACGCCCGTAAAACCAGCAACCATGAAAGCCATTGCATCAATAAAGCGAGGCTTTTGAAAAAGCAGTTAAAAAAAATTTAGCACAGCACGATGAATGGGGTTTCATCACATCACCTTTGAAAGGAACCTCATGTATTCATTCCTGGTATCCCTAAAGATCTTAATAAAACTGTCCATCCTGTTGCGCATTTCCGGATGATCAGCAAAAGCCTTATGATCAATCGCAATAACGGATTTCCTGGCACTATCCACCAGGACCTGTTCATGTTGGTTCAGATCATGCATGAGTATATCCGCTACTTCGTTTTGCAAAATGAACTGGTTTTGGAAATGCTCTAAACTCGCCAGTACGTCCTTATCGGTGTACATGCCTGCCACTTCCGTAAGCCGCTTATTAAAAACTGAAAGCTCGGTTTTATATAACTCAACTTCATTCATCCATAGCTTGTGTTCAAAATGAAGTTCATCAATGTGTTTGGTTTTTTCTTTTGTTGTTGTCATATATTTCGTGTTTGTTCAAATGTCAATGAATTGGATACGTTTTATATTGGTATTTGTCAGTGACTGGCATGACTTTAGTCATTGATCCATTACCTGGTAGGTATTAGCTTTCATGCCTGATAGATGCCTGGCAATCGATTAAAAATAATTGGCGGAAATTGAAGCACCTAATGTTGAGGGTTACGTATCACTTTGAAATCCTAAAAGGGAAGTTACAGTTTGAAACGAGCCTCGATTGATTGTGGTAAGGGTACCAGTCAAACCTGGCTGGCTGATTCGATGAAGTTTTGATATTAACCTAACCTGGAGTTGCTAAAGGGCTCCACAAAAAACGGCAATGAAAAAACACTATTTACTTCACCGGACATATTTTATACAAATGAGAAGCAAGCTTTTCCTTATTTTGACCCTGGCCATAATCTTTTCCTGTAATAGAAAAGAACCTGATACCTCACCTCAGGTTCCAGCTCATGGAGACCTGCTTCCCTTACAACCGGATAGCACAGCTATTTTATCTGACAGCCATTATTACTGGACTTTCGAAATTGACCAGAAAGACGGATTGCTGATCAAAAAACTGAGCCCTTTACCAGTGGATTCATTAACGCCATTGATTTTGATCCACAGGATGAACGAAGAATACCCCGAAATAAAACTAAAATATGTGAGGGTTGCGAATGATACCATTTTTGTGAGGATTGAAAGGAGTTCTGTTCTTACCGAACAAATGGGATCAACTGGTGCACAGGCTTATCTTGGAGTAGTTACTTATAATCTTACAGAATTGAGTGGAATAAGTAACGTTGACATTTACTTTAAGGCAGGCGATCATGCAAGCCCGGATACATATTCAAGAACTGATTTTATACATGAAGCTCACAGGTGATGCACTCTGTTGCAGAATGTTCCATTCATAACCAGGATTGTTTTAACATTCAACGCAGCAGCCGGGAAGATGAATGATAAGCAGGTTGGCATCTCGTCAGTTAGTTACAATATGAGCTGGTAGATTATTGTCATTGTATCGTGAGTGTGCTGTTGTTAGCAATTCTTATTATACACAGAGTCTTTTGAAGAAAAAGGTGTAAACAAATAAAGTGAGGAAACAACCGCTGCCAATGTATTGTAACATTTGTTACGGCCTTTAGCCTTGTTTTCAAACAACTTTGCGTAGCTAAAAAAATATTATGCTGTTACTTGGTTATCTGCTTGCTGCCCTGATTGGGATTTCATTGGGCCTGATAGGCGGAGGCGGATCAATATTAACTGTTCCGATCCTCGTCTATGTGATTGGGATTAATCCCCTTTTGGCAACATCTTATTCGTTATTCATTGTTGGATCTACCTCTGTTGTTGGGGCCTGGAACAACTACAAAAAAGGGTTGGTTCAAATCAGGATTGCCTTGCTATTTGGCGTTTCTTCAATAACAACCGTATTCATTAGCAGGAAATATCTTGTACCTGCCATTCCAAATCAAATATTAAAGGTTGGCAATTTTGTTTTAACTGAAGCTATGTTAACCATGATCCTGTTCGCATTGCTTATGCTGGCAGCTTCTGTAGCAATGATCAAAGACAGTAATAAAAAAGAAGATATCAATACTTCCGGCCAACAAAGCAGTAAAAAAATAAATCTACCTAAATTATTATTCTATGGTATTGCGATAGGCTTAACAACCGGCCTTTTAGGTGCGGGCGGTGGATTTCTCTTGATTCCAACATTGGTTTTATTGGTGGGGCTACCAATGAAAGAAGCAGTTGGTACCTCTCTTTTCATCATCGCCTTAAATTCACTCATTGGCTTCACCGGCGATCTAAACCATTTTAAAATGGATTGGGCATTCCTTCTGAAAATTACTGCAATTGCCATAGGAGGTATTTTTATTGGCGGTCGCCTGAGTACGAAGATTGATGCTGCAAAATTAAAAAAGGCTTTCGGCTGGTTTGTGATGGCAATGGGTATTTATATCATTATTAAAGAAGTATTCTTTCCTTCAGTAATGATGCATTAAAATGGTTTGTAACCAATGTTACCATCCACAGTATTTATTATTAAGAACTTTACAAATAAATAAAAAAATATAAAATGGAAAATGAAATAACAACTGCATTGGTCCGGATTGGAGATATGGCCCCGGATTTTGAAGCTGTAACAACAATTGGCAACCTTAAATTCTCTGACTATAACAAAGACAGTTGGGTGATCCTTTTTTCTCACCCTGCCGATTTCACTCCAGTATGTACAACTGAAATGAGTGGCTTTGCTAAAGAGAAGGATTTTTTTGCCAGGCATAATACCAAACTATTGGGTTTAAGCATTGACAGTATCCATTCACATATTGCATGGGTAAATGCTGTACAGGAAAAAACAAACATATTGTTTGAATTTCCCATTATTGCTGATATTGACATGGCAGTATCTAAATTGTATGGTATGTTACAACCGGGTGAAAGTGAAACCGCTGCAGTAAGGGCAGTATTTATCATTGATCCTTCAGGCAAAACCAGGTTGGTCATGTATTATCCCATGAACGTGGGCAGGAATATGGAGGAGATCAAAAGAGTTTTAATAGCATTGCAAACATCGGATGAACATAAATGCGCCATGCCACTCAACTGGCAGCCCGGTGAAAAAGTTATTGTGCCCGCACCAAAAACCATCGAAGGTTTGGCAGAGCGGAAGAAAAGCGGTTTAGAAATGGTGGATTGGTACCTGGCAAAGAGATCTTTGGATGGCGTGGTTTCATAACCGTTATGCCACCTTGAAATTAAAGCTGCGCTACCAGGTTTGTCAGGCGAAGTTTGTCGAAGCCGGGTTATTTACGAAGATCAGCTTCGACAAGCCCGTCTGCCGGTGGGCAGGCAAGTTACAAATGATACCAAATATCATAAAATGAAAAAAGCAACCTTACAATCATCACATAAAACAAATATCATGATAGTAGAACAGATTTATACAGGATGTATCGCTCACGCAGCTTATTATGTTGAAAGCAATGGAGAGGCTGCCATATTTGATCCATTGCGTGAAGTGCAACCGTATATAGACCGGGCTGCAAAGAACAATGCAAAAATAAAATATGTTTTTGAAACGCATTTTCATGCGGATTTTGTAAGTGGTCATTTAGACCTTATGAAGAAAACAGGCGCAAAAATTGTTTTCGGGCCAACCGCAAAACCTGCATACGAAGCGATTGTTGCGGAAGATAACCAGCTTTTTAAAGTTGGTGATGTAACGATTAAGGTTTTGCATACACCAGGCCATACAATGGAAAGCACAACGTATTTGGTGATTGATGAGAAAGGCAAAGAACATGGTATCATTACAGGTGATACTTTATTTATTGGTGATGTTGGCAGGCCCGACCTGGCGCAACATGTTGTAGCCGATCTCACGGAAACCAAACTTGCTGGTTACTTGTATGATTCACTTAGAAATAAGATCATGCCCTTAAGTGATGAGCTTATTGTTTATCCAAATCACGGCGCGGGAAGTGCATGTGGTAAAATGATGAGTAAAGAAACTACGGATACACTTGGCCACCAGAAAAAAGTAAATTACGCTTTAAATCCTGCGTTGACCAAAGCGGAATTTATAAAAGTATTACTTACCGGCCTTACTGCACCCCCTGGTTATTTTCCACAAAATGTATTGATGAATATTAAAGGATACGAAAGTCTTGATACCATTATGGAAAGAGGAAGCAAACCAATGACAGTTGCTGAATTTGAAATCACTGCCAATGAAACAGGCGCATTGATATTGGACACAAGAGATGCCACTATGTTTGCAGGCGGTTTTATACCAAATAGTATCAATATTGGAATTGATGGAAGCTTTGCCCAATGGGCAGGAGAAATGATTCCAGATGTAAAACAAAAAATACTTTTGATAACTGAACCGGGCCGTGAAGAAGAATCTATTATTCGATTGGCCAGGGTTGGATATGATTTTACCCTTGGATATTTGAAGGATGGTTTTGAAGCGTGGAAAAATGCCGGCAAAGAATACGAAACAGCAAACAGGATATCTGTGGCAGATTTTGAAAAGAAATACCAGGCAGAAAAACCGTTGATCGTTGATATCAGGAAGAAAAGTGAATTTGATTCCGAACACGTGGTTAATGCGATTAACATTCCGCTTAACGAGATTAATAAACATTTAGCCTCATTTCCAAAAGATAAACCATTCATGTTGTATTGTGGTAGCGGCTATCGTACAATGATAGCGAGTTCGATCCTAAAGCAAAGGGGATGGGATAATTTTGCAGATGTAATAGGAGGATTTAAAGAAATTGCAAAGACAAATATTCCGAAGACAGAATATGTTTGTCCAACCACATTATTATAAGAAGTATATTCTTTTTAAGAAGCCGCAGTTATTATATTCCGTAAATTATTAAATGGGCATTTTTTTGTCATGCCTCAGGCTGATATGAATCAGCAATTAGCAATTTTCTAAAACTTAATTTTAATCATAAAATAAATTGTATGAAAAAAAACATGGGATCAGCTGATAAACTTATCAGGTTCATTATAGCTATAGTTGTATCTGTACTATATTTCACAGGTACTGTCACCGGCATATTTGGGATCATATTACTTATTTTTGCGGGAGTATTTTTGCTTACCAGCGTGCTGAGCTTTTGTCCTCTTTATACTTTGCTTGGGATAAATTCTTGTCCTGTTAAAAAATAAAAAACATGCGCTTTAAAAATCAACTTTGGTTGTTAATTGGCTCCCTGGGCATTCTTGCTTCCTGCAACACCCAGGCACAGCAATCTGATCTCTCTGTTCCTGAGTTTGAAAAGGCAATTGCACAAAATGATATCCAGGTGCTTGATGTACGCACACCCGGAGAGTATGAATCCGGACATTTAAAAAATGCTATGCTGGCAGACTGGAACAATGAAACAGAATTTAAAGAGAGGGTTAAATCATTGGACAAAAATAAAACAGTTTATACTTACTGCCTTAGCGGAGGAAGAAGTGGTGCTGCTACAGAATGGCTGAAGCAAAATGGCTTTAACGCTTTTAATTTAAACGGTGGTATAATTGCGTGGAAAAATGCTGGTAAGTCAATGGAGCAAACGGCAATTGTAAAGCAAATTGGTTTACCCGAATATTTTGCACAGATACCCAATGATAAAACAGTCCTTGTCGATTTTAGCGCCTCATGGTGTCCTCCCTGTAAAAAAATGGCGCCGGTGCTGGATTCACTGGTAAAAACAAATGGATCACAGTTTGTGCTGCTAAAAATAGATGGGGCTGGACAAACAAATATTTGCAAAGAATTAAAAATTGACGGCTTCCCCACTTTCATCATCTACAAACAGGGAAAAGAAACATGGAGAAAGCAAGGAATTGTGGCCGGGAATGAATTTGTAGAAAAATTATAGGTAATACTTTGAAATAATCAAATCAATGCAGCTTTAAGGCTGCTTTGTTCATTTGTAACTTTTGTTACCAAACCACCTTTTTTTCTTATCTACTTTTACTATATGAAAAGCAAAATACTTACAGGCTGGAATTTTATGAGGGTATTACGATTGATTATAAGTGCTGCGGTTGTTTTACAATCTTTTATATTAAAGGATATCATGTTTGGTATTGCGGGTTTCTTGATTGCAGGAATGGCCATTTTTAATATTGGTTGCTGCGGAACAGGAAATTGCAATGTTACTAAGAAGTATAATGATCCTAAAAAAGAAATTAGCTATGAAGAAGTGGTTTAACAACAATAAACTGTACATGATTGGAGCTTTGCTTGGCGCAATTGCCGGTTATTTGTACTGGCGACTGGTAGGATGTTCTTCCGGCACTTGCATGATAACATCAAAGCCATTTAATAGTACGATTTATGGTTCAATCATGGGTGCTTTATTATTTGGATTGTTTAAGAAGGATACCCAAAAGAAAATTTTAAAAGAAGAAAATAAGTAATTATGACATTTAACGAGATCATACAATCAGATAAACCAGTCCTTGTAGACTTTTTTGCAGAGTGGTGTGGTCCCTGTAAGATGATGGCCCCTATTTTAAAGGATGTCAAGAAGGAAACAGGCGACGCCACAACTATCATAAAAGTTGATGTTGACAAAAATCCACAGGCTGCAAGCGAATTCCAGGTACAGGGAGTGCCAACACTTATCCTTTTTAAAAATGGCAAACAACTTTGGAGACAAAGCGGTGTCGTTTCAAAATCAGGCTTATTAGGTATAATAAAAAAATTCACATAATAAAAATGTTAACCAATGAATAACTTTCAAACTTTATTTGGACAACCTGCGGATTTAAAACTAATTATTGATAAGGGAGCGTTTCTAGCAGATGTAAGAACGCCTTCAGAATTTGCGGAAGGCAGTGTGCCTGGAGCTGTGAATATTCCTTTGGATACACTTACATCACAATTGGAGAAGTTTAAAAACAAAGAAAATATAGTGGTGTTTTGCCGGAGCGGGAACAGGAGCGGGCAGGCAAAAACGATATTAGAACAAAATGGATTTAACCATGTGATAAATGGAGGCACCTGGGAATATGTTTACAAGTTAATGTTGTAAATCAGTTTCGTTTTGGCTGAATAAAATAAAAAATATTTTTCCTGCGTAAAATCAATTTGATGGTTTCCCTGTAAAAGTACAATTGGATCTTTATAAATCCTGTTGTACTTTTTTTATTGGAGATGCGCACATTCAGATTG
>JBDSBG010000206.1:0-25853 GCA_039921685.1 Ferruginibacter sp. | reverse complement strand
ATTAGATATTAATACTTGTCTGTCAGCCTGAGCTTGTCGAAGGTGATCTTCCTAACTAACCCGGCTTCGACAAGCTCAGCCTGACAATTCTTCGGTGGTGCAGCTTTAATTTCTATTTGGTATTAATAGGTAGGATATAAGCGAAACAACCCCGTATGCCGGGGTTGATCTCTGAAAATAATATAATCTTCAAACGGTTGTACTTTTTCCAAATCACAGTTATATCCAGTGACTATTTTTTAATCAATGCTCCAACTCATTTCTCCGTTTTTTTCATCTTTCAGTGATATTCCCATTTCTGTTAACTGAATGCGTATCTTATCCGAAGTTGCATAATCCTTTTTTGTTTTTGCATCCTTGCGAATATCTATCAGCAGCTGCATAACTGATTTAAGTGTCTCATTGTTTCTGCCATCTGTATTTTGCAAACCAAAAATATCTTCCAGGAACGTTTTGAATTTTTCTTTCATCAATTGCAGTGTAGATTCGCTGATGGCGCTGGCAGCAATCAAACCATCTTTAATAGAATTAATGATAGGAGCCATCTCAAACATATTTGCCAACACTTTGGGCGAGCTGAAATCATCATCCATAAATTCTTCAAATTCATTGAGCCAGTTCACAATTTTTTCATCAAGTACAGCGTCGAAGCCAGGGCCACTCACGGGCTGCAATTTTTTCAGGATCTCATATGCCTCCCATAAACGTTTAAACGCCTTTTCACTTGCAACCAGGGCTTCGCTGCTGAAATCAAGCGGGCTTCGGTAATGGCTTTGCAAAATAAAAAAGCGTATCGTCATCGGGTTGAATGCCTGTGTGAGCAATGGATGATCGCCGCTAAACAACTCCGTTAGTTTAATGACATTATTATAGCTCTTACCCATCTTACGGCCATTGATGGTGATCATATTATTATGGATCCAGTACCTAACCGGTGACTGGTGATTACAAATTGTACTCTGTGCTATTTCACTTTCATGATGTGGAAACTGGAGGTCCATGCCGCCCCCATGAATATCGAATTCCGGACCCAGGTATTTAGTGGCCATTGCAGAGCACTCAATATGCCAGCCCGGGAAACCTTCTCCCCACGGGCTTTTCCAACGCATGATATGTTCGGGTGCTGCATTTTTCCATAAAGCAAAATCGGCAAGATCTCTTTTTTCCTCCTGGCCGTCCAGGTCCCTTGTTGTTTCCAAAAGATCATCGATGATTCTTCCGCTCAGCTTTCCGTAGTCATGTGCTGCTGCATATTTTTTTACATCGAAATACACTGAGCCATTTGATATGTATCCGTATCCTTCCGAAATGATCTTTTCGATCATGTTTATCTGCTCAACGATGTGGCCCGTTGCGGTGGGCTCGATGGTTGGGTCGATGCAATTGAACTGTTTAAAGGCCCAGTGAAATAAGTTTGTGTATTTCTGCACAAGTTCCATCGGTTCCAGTTTTTCCAATAAAGCTTTTTTGGAAATTTTATCTTCTGCCTCACGGCCTTCTTCTTCAAAATGGCCCGCATCTGTAATATTTCGAACGTGCCTTACCTTGTATTTTTTAAATGTCAGGTAGCGATACACGATATCAAAAAAAATGTATGGCCGTGCGTGGCCCAGGTGGCTTTCACCGCTCACTGTTGGCCCGCACACATACATGCCAACGTGGCCAGGCGTAATGGATTTGAATTCTTCTTTCTGTCTTGAGTATGAATTATAAATTTTTAAAGGCATATTCTTTTTTTATGTCGGCATCATTTATTCACTCGATTCACTGGCTCATACGATTATAAGTTGAACCAAGTTGAATAACCTTGCCTGATTAAAATTTGATTTATTTACTGCAGCAGTAAGCCGCAAAGATATTAAGCGTTGCCGCAAGGGCAACAACAGGAGAGAAAATAATATGTAGAAAGCTGGAATTGCATCAGGAGCAAGATAGGGAATGTTTTTTAAAATGGCAAACGAATAAGCGAGTCGGTAATTGAAGCATTTAGAATTTATGCCCCTGTGTTGACTCATTCGCCATAATGCAGATCTGCAATAATTGGAAAGTGATCACTCAGCTTTTTCTTTACCCTCACATATTGTTTTACGGTAAATCTTTCATCGGCAAAAATATTATCAATTCGCAGCGTAGGTGAGATGCTGTAAAAGGTACGTCCAATGGCAAAACCTTTTTCAGTAAATGCATTGTTCAATCCTTTGCCAATGGTTTTATAAGCATAACTATTGGGCACGTCGTTAAAATCGCCACATACGATTACAGGAAATGGGCTTTGTTCTATTGCCAGCCTGATATAATCACTTTGCTGTTTACGTTTTAAAAAACCAACTTTAAATTTTGCAATAACATTTCTGGATTCTTCTATATCTGCCTGGTCTTTCATAGAAGGATCATCAATATACCTGCGGTTTTCATTGGAGAATTTTAATGATTGGAGGTGAAGGTTAAACACCCTAATCGTATCTGCATTCTTCACAATGTCGACGTATTGAAATGTTGAATTATAATCCCTCATGTCATAAGCCATTGTTTGCCTTTTTACAATTGGGTATTTGCTGAAAATGATGATTCCAAAATGATGCTTATTATCAAAATCAAGTTTGTAGTTATAAGAATAAAGATAGTCGGCCATACGCAACATGCTCTTGAAATCGGGAACATAATTAATTGCTTCCGGGAAAAGGTCACTCCCAACCATCTCCTGGAAACAGGCAACGTCGGGCTGGTATTCATTGATCATATTGATCATTTGATCTTTTCTTTCGGGATGTGATTTGTGTTCAAGAATATCAAAATGTTCAACATTCCAGCTCATTACCCTTAAATCGGAACTGTCTTTTTTTAAGGAGAAATTTGCCGGCATTTTGATCGCTATTACTTCACGCAAGGGCTTCCAGCAAATTGCAATAGCAATAATACCAATGAATGCTACCGCCTTCCTGGCAAATAACCAAAAAATAATAAACCCGATCAATGTGAGTAATAAATAAAAGCTGGCAAGTGTAAGAAAGCCTAAGAACCAATATTTCTCAGCATCAAAAAAAATTGCATAGCAACCAATTAACAGGCACAACGCAACCCCAATATTGCAGCTTATTAAAATAACCTTGGTTGCCCGTCGCAATATCGTTTTAGACATCTAAAATGTATGATGGATGATGGATGATGTAAGATTTAAGATGTAAGATTTAAGATTTAGGGGAACCATCGTTTTTTAAAATTAGCTACCACTGTCTTTTGCTGCGGGACTCATTACAGGCGTAGTAGTTTGCACAGGTGCTGCAGCTGGCTTTGTTGCTGGTGAATTTAATGGAGCGCCAACAGCAATATCACAACGATGCCCTGGTTCTCCGTGTGGTGGATTCATTCCTGGTGCAGTCACTGTTTTTGCACTTGTGCTGGCAGCAGGAGTTACTGTAGGAGTTACTGTTTGCACCGTTTGGGTAGCCGGTTTAGTTGCCGGTGAATTGAGTGGCGCCCCAACAGCAATATCGCAGCGGTGCCCTGGTTGCCCATGTGCAGGGTTAATACCAGCAGCGGGTGTAGCTGTAATTTGTTTTGTTACGTCGGGTGATAAAGGAGTGATCGTTGCTGGTGCAGTAGTACCTGGCAACTGTGCCGGATTTGTTGTTAAAGTGTTTTGAGATTCGCTGCCTGTTGGTACACTCGTTTTTAACGAATCGGTTGACATTAAACTCGAATCATGATCAGGTTGCTTTTCATTGCAAGCACTAAAAAAACATACAGCGATCACGCAGGCGCCGGTAATAATTTTATTCATAATAATATTTATAATTTTTAAAAAAATATTTGTGTTTACAGTCGTTGAACAGCCGGCATTTATTAACTCTTCCAATTCAGCACTGCAAAATTTTCATTTCACTTTTTTGAATTTATTCTGCAATGACTGATGATTCAGCATTTGAAACAGGTAAGTCATCATTCTCTACAGGTCTTCTTCCTCGGCCGCCTTCTTCAAAATTTGTTTTTCTTCATCCGTTAAAAAATGATAACCTTTTTGATTTATTTTGTCCAGGATCTCATCTACCCTTTGCTGGGTAACTATGGATGTTTTGCTATAAGGGTTTCGGTTGCCGGTGTTGTAAAAGATCTTTTCTTTTATGGATATTTCCTTGCCTGATTTTTTAGGCGGGGTAAACAAATTCGTAACCCAGTTGTACAATTTATTCATCCATACGCTTCCATCTCTTCCACGGCGAAGGAAAACAACAAAAAGAAAGCCGGCAAGTGCCCCGCCCAAATGCGAGAAGCTAACCGCACTGCTTTTGGAAGCAACACCCGCAAAATCTATAAAGAGATAGACTGCCATTAAAATCCAGATCGAAATACCTCCCCTCAATTGCCTGAAAAATTTATAATTGGGCGATAAGGTTGTGGTAGCCATTGCAACTGCAACCGTGCCTGCATTAGCACCCAACAAACCTGCATTATTTATTTGTGGGCGAAGTGCCGGTATCATGTAATGTGCTGCTATGAACACGATTCCACCCAGTACTGTACCATAAATATAAATCGGTATAATCTTATCATTGCCGGCAAGTTCCTGCAGGATATAACCAAATGCCCAAAGCCAAAGCATGTTGCTAATGATACGAAAGATATTATTACCCGTATCACTAAACCCATAGGTGAGCAGGGTCCAGGGGCGTTCACTAAGCTTTGTAAGGCTGGATGGTAATTCGAACCATTGTATAACCTGGGCGTTGTAAACCTGGGGGCTTTGCTGGTAAAAATAATAGGCAACCTGTACCGTTAGTAATATTAAAAAGAAGATCACATTTAATACAAATAAATTCATAAGGGCATTGTTATCGCTGCCCAGTGTGAATTTGTTTCGCCTTCTTACATGCCTGTAATCCTGGTATCTGTCTGACTCTCCCATAGTATTAAAAAACTTATCGCTAAAGTTACATCCCTAAAAAACAAAAAGATGTTAACAGCCTAATAGAAAGTTTGTTTATTTGACTTGTTCCAATATAACACAATTAAAAAGCCTATCAAAGCGCCACCAATATGTGCAAAATGGGCCACATTATCATTTGCAGTCCTGGAAACCCCGCCAAAAACATCTATTGCGATGATTCCCATGATCGCCCATTTGGCTTTTATGGGAAATGGGATCGGCATGATAAACAATTCCGTATTGGGAAATAAATAGCCATAGGCGGCCAGTATTCCCATTATAGCCCCGGAAGCACCCACCGTTGCCGAGTATTGTGCAATAAAGTATTGCTGTGTGCCTTCGGTTTGATATACAGCCCCAGAAAAATCATAAGCATAAGAAGCCATCTGGGTTAAGCCTGCACCCAAACCGCATATCAGGTAAAATATCAAAAAACGTTTCGGTCCCCAAAGCCTTTCTATAATTGAACCAAACATCCAAAGCCCGAACATATTAAAGATCAAATGAAGAAAACCCCCATGCATAAACATATGTGTCACGATCTGGTGCGGCTTAAAAAACTGTGATTTATGATAATGGAGTGCGAACAGTTCGTCCACTTTGGTAACAAAATCACCATCCCCCAAAATCATACCGTGGCTGCCAAACGCTTTTTGGGCAAAGAAGGCGAGCGCATTAATAATAATTAGATTTAATACAACCGGTGAGGTTCTTTGAAAGCTATTTCCGTATGCCATTCTGCAAAGTTATAAGTAATCATTTATTTAATTGTTAGTAAAACAACACACTCAATATGATGGGTGTGGGGGAACATATCTACTGGCTGGATCTTTTCAACCTTATACTTTTCACCAAGGAGGTTTACATCCCTTGCAAGGGTTGCAGTATTACAACTAACGTATACGATCCTTGCTGCTGCTATCTCCAGCAATTTGATCACGAGCTTTTCGTGCATACCAGCCCGTGGTGGATCTGTGATAATTACATCAGGCCTTCCATGGGTTGCAAAAAAATCATCATTGCAGATCTTGATCACATCTCCTGCAAAAAAACTGGCATGTTCTATTGAATTGAGTGCGGCATTTTTCTTTGCGTCTTCGATGGCATCTTCAATCACTTCAACACCGATTATCTTTTTTGCCTTCGGGCTTAAAAATATTCCTATACTCCCGGTACCACAATATAGATCATACACAATTTCATTACCGGTAAGTGCTGCAAATTCACGTGCAACAGCATATAATTTTTCTGCCTGTTTCGAATTGGTTTGAAAAAAAGATTTTGGGCTGATGATGAATTCGAAATTTTCTAATCTTTCTGTTACATATCCTTTGCCGAAATAAGTTTGTGGCGTAAGGTCATATATACTGTCGTTCCATTTTGGATTGATCGTATATAACAATGTGCTGATGGAAGGAGCCTGTTTCAATAAATGATCCAGCAACAAGATACGGTTAGCCTCATCCTCATAATTGATACAAATATTCACCATCAGTTCACCTGTAGTGCAATACCTGATAATAATATTGCGCAGCCATCCTGTATGCTCTTTTATATCATAAAATGAAAAATTATTTTCTTTGGCAAAGTCCCGCACCGAATTTCTTATGCGGTTATTCACATCATCCAGCAAGTAACATTCAAATATATCGATCACTTTGTCGAAGATGCGGGGTACGTGGTAGCCTAGAGCCCCGGAATAGGCCTCCCCAAACCCCTCTGAAGGAAAAGCCCCCCCACCCCCCGAAGGGGGGATTAAAACCTTCGCAAACTCAGTAGAGCCTTTAAAATTATTGAAGACTTCGAAAGCCCCGCCTTCGGAGGGGTTTGGGGAGGCGTGCCCTTCGGGTTTTGGTGGGGCCTGCATTTCTTCATTTGTCAAAAAGCGTTTATTGCTAAACGTGAATTCGAGTTTATTCCTATAATAAATCGTATCGTCTGAGCCGATGATAGGCATAATCTCAGGTAAGTCAACTTTTCCAATGCGCCTTAAATTTTCTTCCGCTTCCTTTTGCTTGTAAAGCAATTGCTTTTCATAGGGCAGCATTTGCCATTTGCATCCCCCGCAAATGCCAAAATGACGACAAAATGGAACAAGCCTGTCGGGTGCCGGAATTACAATCCTGGTAGTCCTGGCTTCCGCCCAGTCTTTTTTATTCTTTGTGAGTATTATATCTACAGTGTCTCCGGGCACGGCGCCGGAGATGAAGATCACCTTGCCCTCATGCCTTGCAATGGCCTTTCCTTCTGCAGCATAATCTGTCACGACAATATTTTCAAGCAGGATTCTTTCTTTCTTTCTTTTCACGGGGGCAAAAATAATCTTTATTACCGTTGACTGAAGTCAACGGCAATAAATATGGTTTACTGAAGTCAACCGCAATAAATCTGGTTTATTCATTACAGATCTTCAAACCCATAAGCAGCCCTTTCCATTTGTTAACGATATGTAAATTTGCGAATGAAAGCCGTATTTTAAATACATTTGTTCACTTTAATGTTGATATTATATGACGAAATTTTTATTTGCGCTTTTTATTTCAATGGCTGCTGTTCCTTCCCTTTCGGCTCAAACTAAAACGGCGAAGCCTGCGACCCGGCCAGCGAAACCCATGCAAGCGGCTACAACTGCAACTCAACACCCACAGGCTGCCCAGGGCTATAGGGTTACGCTTGAAACTCCAAGCTTCAAATCAGGGCTCGCTTACTTAACTTACCATTGGGGCAAGAACCTGAATATCCAGGATTCGGCTGCAGTAAGCAACCAGGGTGTTGCTATTTTTAAAGGAGATAAAACGTTACCTCCCGGCATTTATGCCATTGTGTTTCCGGGGAAAACGCTTACCGTAGATTTCTTTATTGACAAAGAACAGGTCATTGATATTAAAGCTGATACCAGCAACCTGCAAAATATAGTTGTGACAGGCTCAAAGGAGAATGACCTTTTTCAGCAATATCAAAAATTCATAGCAGTAAAGGGCACTCAGATGCAAAAGTCAAAAGCAGACTATGCGTCCGCCAAAACAAAAGAGGATTCTACCCTGCACGAATCTGAATACAACAGGTACAATAAGGAGTTGAATGATTACAGGGAGAGTGTGGTAACCAGCCAACCGAAATCTATGATGACTTCGCTCCTGAATGCAATGAAAGAGCCGCCTTACCCAACCAAAAAAGCGGTAACACACCAGGATTCACTGGACAATTATTATTATTACAAGGCCCACTACTGGGACGGGATAACGTTTATGGATGAACGCGTAGTCCGCACGCCGTTTTTTTTACCAAAACTGGAAAGGTACTACCGTGAAGTAATGCCCCAGGACCCTGATAGCATTATCAAAGATGCTGACTATAAGTTATTGCTGGCACGTACTGCCCCCGAAATGTATAAATTTCTGCTTAACTGGCTAACGGATGAATACCTGAATCCAAAATACATGGGGCAGGATAAGATCTTTGTACACCTGTATGAAAAGTACCATGGCCAGGCGATGAGCCCGTGGTTGAATGAAAAGCAAATGGAAACCATCCGGAAGCGTTATTATATGCTTGTTATGAATTTAATTGGCGAGCCGGCAGCTAATTTAGAATTTGCAGACAGTACCGGTAAGATCAATGCACTTTACGATGTGAAAGCTGATTATACCGTGGTGATATTCTGGGACCCAACCTGTGGCCATTGTAAACAGGAAATTCCCAGGATAGATTCAATTTACCAGGCTTCCTGGAAAGCAAAAAATGTAAAGATCTACGCAGTGCTCACCGAGGATCAAAAACCAGCCTGGGTGAATTATCTTAAAGAACATAAGCTCGGCGATTGGATAAATGTGTACCAGACAAAAGAAATGGCGAAGGCCGATGAAGATGCACAAAAACCAAGTTACAGGCAGTTATATGATGTTACCATGACACCAACTATTTTCCTGCTTGATAAAGACAAAAGGATCAAGGGAAAGAAAATGAACTGGGAACAATTGAATGAATTTATATTTGGAAAAATTGGCAAACCTAATGAAGGCAAGTAAAAACTAACTCAGATTACAAAGTAAAAAGTAAAAATTCAAAAGTAAAAATAATGGCTATTATAATTCGGCTTCAGTAAACAGTGCGCCACTTTTTAATTTTTAGTTTTTAATTTTCAATTTCTTAAAGCCTTACAATGAAGAAAATTTCTCTCCTAATGGCAATGGCATGCAGCATTGCAACTGTTCAATCACAAACCCTTATTAGCTATGGCAACAACACGGTTAGCAAAGACGAATTTCTAAGGGCATATAATAAGAATAAAACTCCGGTAACGGATAAAGAAAAATCAATCAGGGATTATATTGAACTGTATACCAACTTCAAATTAAAAGTAAAAGCTGCAAAGGACCTGCATATTGATACATTGCCGCAACTACAGACGGATATGGATAACTTTCGCCGACAGGTAGACGAAAATTACATGAGCGACGAGAAAGCATTGAAGGTATTGACAGACCAGGCATTCAACAGGAGCCTGTACGACCTTCATACGATCCATTTTTCAGTTACAATGGTTGATGATGCACAACCTGCAGATACTTTGAAGCTGTACCAGGGTATTCAATCACTTTATAATGACCTTAAATCCGGCAAAAAAAATTACAGTGAACTGGCGGAAAAATCATTTACAAAATATGGCGACCTGGGTTATATCACTGTTTTCTCTTTACCATATCAATACGAAAATATTGTTTATTCGCTGAAACCGGGAGAAACAAGTACGCCTTACCGTTCAAAAAAAGCCTGGCATATTTTTAAAGTGCTTGATCAAAGAAACGATGCCGGCAAATGGAAAGTAGCCCAAATTTTATTGGCCTATCCGCCCGACGCCGATGACGCAACGAAACAAAGATCCCAAAAACTGGCAGATTCCCTTTATACCCTGCTACAGGGCGGTACTGATTTTGCTACACTGGCAAAGTCGTTCAGCAATGATAAACTCACTTACATGAATGGCGGGGAGATGCCTGAATTTGGTTCAGGTAAATTTGATTACTCTTTTGAGAAAGAAGTATTCAACCTTAAAAAAGACGGAGACATATCAAGGCCATTTTCCACGTCATATGGATTTCACATTCTTAAAAGAACTGGTTTCACCCCAACGGTCACAGATAAAGCGGATGCTTCCCTGCAATTTGAGTTAAAACAAAAGACAATGCAGGATGCAAGGATCAGCGAAGCAAAAGAAAAGTTTGCAAAAGATATTATTTCCAGGATCGGCTACAAAAGATTGCCAGGCGTAAAAGATGAAGACCTGCTGAGATATGCAGATTCGCTGGATATGCATGCTGAGACTGATTATTTCAGCCAAACCCCTGTCAGCAATAAACCCATTATCGGTTTTACAAAAAGTTCATTGAAGGGGTCAGACTGGCTAAAGTTTGTGAAGGAATACAAAGGAAATTTCGAAAACTATAAAGGAGAATCCAATAAAGAATTATGGAACAAGTACCTCACGATAGCTTCACTGGAGTATTATAAAAAGCACCTTGAAGAATACAATGAGGATTTTAAATTCCAGATGTTGGAATTCAAAGAAGGCAATATGCTTTTTGAAGTGATGGAGAAAAATGTATGGAACAAAGCCGGTATCGACAGCGTTGGGCTTTTGAAATATTATAATGAACATAAGGAAAATTATAAATGGGGCGCAAGTGCGGATGTGTTGATTGCTAATTGTACATCTGAAAAAGCTGCAGCTGATGCAATGGCGGCGCTGAAGGCAGGCAAGCCTGTTAAAGAAATTATCGAAGAAAAGAACAATGAAATTCAAATTGACAGTGCCCGTTATGAACTTGCGCAGATCAATGGCACATCCAACTCCTTAGCACCCGGAGCGGACTCTTATTCAGCGATTGTAAAAAATGCCGATGGCACAGCAACCTTCATAAAATATTTAAAAACTTATGAAGCAAACCAACAGCGCAGTTTTGATGAAGCAAGAGGGCTTGTTATAAACGATTATCAAAATGTGCTTGAACAAAAATGGCTGGCAGAATTAAAGAAGAAATACCCGGTTAAGGTAAATGAGGCGTTGGTAAAAACATTGATTAAATAGAAGCCCATCCCAAAAAAGCCCATCCCCAACCCCTTCCCGAAGGGAAGGGACGTAATGTCAAGGCCCGGATAATAAAAGCCCATCCCCTAACCCCTTCCCGAAGGGAAGGGACGTAATGTGAAGGCCCTTATATTTTTTTACTGGCGCAATATGTTTGCCACTGGTTCAACCTATTATGTTTCCTCCCCTTCGGGGAGATAGAGGGGCTATTTCGGGGGCGATGAACCCGGTTTTAAAGTTCTTTCACCACATCTGCCACAATATTGGGCCTTCCCAACGTATAATAATGGAGTACTGGCACACCCGCTTTCTTCAACTCTTTTGATTGCTGCAACAACCATTCAGTGCCAACCTGTTCAACTTCAGCATCAGTATTGCATTTCGACATTTCGTTGGCCAGGTCGGCCGGAAGATCTATGTGAAAAGTTTTGGGCAACATTGTTATTTGCTTTCTTGTGTAAACAGGTTTTAATCCTGGTATGATGGGAACTGTTATACCAATGTCCCTGCAGGCATTTACAAATGAAAAATATTTTGAGTTATCAAAGAACATTTGTGTTACAATATAATCAGCGCCTGCATCCACTTTACTTTTTAAATATCTTAGATCGCTATCCATGTTGGGTGCTTCAAAATGTTTCTCCGGATATCCTGCAACGCCAATACAAAACTTCGTTTGAATGCTGTTCTTAAGATCACCTTCGAGATATACACCTGCATTTAGATTCTTTACCTGGTTAAGCAGGTCGATGGCATATTGGTGCCCTCCGGGTTCTGCTTCAAAAGAAGATTCGTTCTTTGCAGCATCACCACGCAATACAAGTACATTGTCGATACCCAAATAATTAAGGTTGATCAATGCATCTTCTGTTTCATTCACGCTAAAGCCACCGCATATCAAATGGGGCACGGTATCAACATTATATTTATTCATGATTGCCGCACAGATGGATTCTGTACCCGGCCTTTTCCTTACTACCACTTTTTCGAAAGTGCCATCAGCCTTTTTCTTAAACACGTGCTCGCTGCGGTGGTATGTTACATTTATAAAAGATGGTTTGAATTCCATCAGGGGATCAAGATGCTGGTAAAGCGATTGAATGCCCTTCCCCTTTAAAGGAGGAAGGATCTCAAAAGAAATAAGGGTTTTATCAGAATGATTGATATGGTCTATTACTTTCATAAAAATTGTAAAATGGCAGCAAAGATAAAGGGAAAAGTAAAAGGTTGATAAAGTCAGCGAGTTTGACAAGGTTAACTAAGTTAGATAGGTTGATAAGGAAAGCCTTTATTAACGCTGTCAACTCAATCAACATCTCAACCCCTTTTAAATTTATCATAATATCCAAATCACCACTTAATACCAGCCCACATCACTTATTTTTGTAAAAAAATAAAATTGAGTTTAACCATCTACACAAAGAACCTTGTAAAAGCCTATGGCAGCCGTGTTGTTGTAAATAATGTTTCCTTTGAAGTGAAGCAGGGAGAAATTGTGGGATTGCTTGGCCCTAACGGCGCAGGAAAGACGACTTCGTTTTACCAGGTTGTTGGACTCGTTAAGTCGGATAGCGGCGAGGTTTTTCTAAATGATATCAATATCACAAAGCTTCCGATGTATAAACGGGCAAAGATGGGCATCGGTTATTTACCCCAGGAAGCAAGTGTTTTCAGGAAATTAAGTGTAGAAGATAACATCATTGCGGTACTGGAAATGACCAAACTAAAAAAGGCGGAACAAAAAGAAAAACTCGAGTCTTTATTAAATGAATTCAGGCTGCAGCATGTGAGAAAAAATAATGGAGATACGTTGAGCGGTGGTGAAAGGCGCCGTACTGAAATAGCAAGGGCGCTTGCCGTGGACCCAAAATTTATCCTATTGGATGAACCTTTTGCGGGTGTGGATCCCATCGCCGTAGAAGATATCCAGGAGATCATTGCAAAACTTAAATATAAGAACATCGGGATTCTCATTACCGATCATAATGTAAATGAAACGCTTTCTATTTGCGACCGGGCATACCTCCTGATTGATGGAAGTATTTTTAAACACGGTACCGCAGAAGAACTTGCAAATGATGAACATGTAAGGCGCTTATACCTCGGTAAAAATTTTGAACTGAAACGTAAAGATTATTTACATGATGAAGCGGCAAAAAATAAAGACGTTTCGTTTTCTACACCTGCGTCCTGATAAAACCTTCATCCTCACGGCCACCCGTACCTGACGCTAGGTTTGGTCCACATGCTTATGGGGTTGCTTTCTTCTTCCTATATGTCGAACCTACGGTTCTCAGCACACTATTTTATCATTTTTATAAACGGGTTAAACCCATGTTATAAAATTGGCCGAGGCTACGGCTCTGTATTTATTAGGTTTGAATAGCGGTTTAATAAACTATTTTTAATCAGTTTCATACATAATGTGTCATTAGTAGCATCTCGAAGCCGGGTAATTTATGAAATCACCTTCGACAAGCTCAAGCCTGACAGTTTTGTAGATAGCGCCGACTTCGACAAGATCAGCCTGACAGCTTTGTACCATTATCGAATAATTTCGCTGATCGGTTGTGAAAAATAAATTCTTTATCTTGTTAGAATAAATGAAGCTGTTATCTCCTGCGATATCAAAGTTAGCACGCCTGCGGCTCTGGCGTATTCAAAACTGGATCAATCACCCGGTGGCTGCGCAGCGTGAGGTGTTGCAGGGGCTTGTTACCGCAGCTCAATACACTTCTTTTGGCAAAAAATATCATTTCTCAAAACTGTTTACCATAAAAGACTTTAAGAAGCATGTACCCATTCACGAGTACGAGGATATAAGCCCTTATATACACAGGATGATGGACGGTGAAGAAAATGTATTGTGGAATACGCCGGTTACCTGGTTTGCAAAAAGCAGCGGTACCACCAATGATAAAAGCAAGTTTATCCCTGTGAGTGATGAAAGCCTGCAGGAAAATCATTACCAGGCCAGCAAGGATGTACTCACGAATTATTATAAAAATTTTCCTGCGAGCGACCTGCTTACCGGTAAAGGCCTGGTTGTAGGCGGATCTCACCAAATAAGCAAAATCAACGACGAGATACAATGCGGCGACCTGAGTGCCGTATTGATGCAAAACTCTCCTTTTTGGGGACAATGGATCCGTACCCCGGAGCTTAGTATTGCCCTGCTGGACGAATGGGAAAATAAAATCGAAAAACTTGCCCAGGTTACCGCAGAAGAAAATGTTACCTCCCTGGCAGGCGTGCCAACATGGACACTGTTGTTACTAAAAAGAATACTTGATATAAAACAAAAAAGAACCATCAAAGAGGTGTGGCCAAACCTGGAACTTTACATCAATGGCGGAGTTTCGTTTATACCATACCGTGAACAGTTTGAAATTCTAATTGGAGCTCCTATAAACTATCTCGAAATTTACAACGCAAGTGAAGGCTTTATTGCTGCACAGGAAAAGCCTGACGACGAGGGAATGACCTTGTTCACAGAACACGGGATCTTTTATGAATTCATGCCGGTGGAAGAATATGGAAAACAATATCCCAAAACCCTCGGGCTCAATAAAGTGTCGCTCAATAAAAACTATGCCCTTGTGATCAGCACCACCGGCGGTTTATGGCGCTATCTTATTGGCGATACAATAAGGTTTACTTCTATTGATCCTTATAAAATAGTAATTACCGGCAGGCTGAAGCATTATATAAATGCCTTCGGGGAGGAACTGATCGTCGATAATACCGATAAAGCCATTACTGTTGCGGCACAAAAAACAAATGCAATTGTTACGGATTATACAGTTGCGCCGGTATATTTCACACAAACCAGTAACGGTGCCCATGAGTGGCTGATTGAATTTGAAACGCCACCGCGTGATATTACTGCATTTACAACAGAACTAGATGCAGCATTAAAAGCAGTGAACAGTGATTACGAAGCAAAACGCCATAAGAATATTGCGCTGGGTATGCCAAGGGTGCATTCGATGCCGAAGGGGTCATTCACAAATTGGTTACGATCAAAAAATAAAATGGGCGGCCAACATAAAGTACCAAGGCTAAGTAACGATAGAAATATATTAGAAGAGATCTTATCACAAAATAATTTACCGTGAAAAGAAAAACTGTAATAAGAGCTGCGTTCTTTATTTTACTTTTCCTCCCAGCTATTGCCATTGCGCATTTTATTGTATTCCCACAGGAAACAAGATGCATCCTACTTCCCCTCTCCAATTTCAACAGCTCAGAAAATTTATATTACAAAGACATTGACCATGGAAAAATAAAGGCGATACTGCAGGTGAAGTCTTTGGCAGAAAAACGCAATGCTGATTTCTGGAAAGAAAACCTGTTACTTGATTATAAGATTGTTTATTGCAATAACGAAAAAGTTTTTAATAAATATGCTCCGCCTTTTGTACCCGCAGCAACAAACATGAAAATGGGTGCTTATATTGTCATTAAAGATGAAAGCATTGACGTAGATATTATTTCACACGAAATG
Organism: Ferruginibacter sp.; assembly: GCA_039921685.1. Taxonomy (GTDB): domain Bacteria; phylum Bacteroidota; class Bacteroidia; order Chitinophagales; family Chitinophagaceae; genus Ferruginibacter. The sequence goes on along the minus strand of JBDSBG010000206.1, from coordinate 10,334 downwards.
AGCCACACGGTCCTGTACCGGAATATTGGATGGTACAAAAGAACATTTAAAATCCCAACCTGGTTTGATGAAGGCCTGGCAATGCAAGTTGATGAGAGAAATTATTATTCTATTGACAGCTTACTGGCAAAACAGCAGGCCGGTTTAACGCTGCCTGATGTTACAAAGCTGAAAAGTGCTGCTGAATTTTTTGCCGGCGATCATGAAACCGTAATGCTTCATTATGCAACGGCGAAGTACATTGTACACGAATGGTTGAAAACGCATTCTTTAAAAAAGTTTATTGATGATATTAATAACGGGACGGGGTTTGAAAAGGCATACGGTCAACAATAAGGTTTTCCATAATTAAGCATATTTTGAATGAACAAGGCCAAACAATTAATTTTAATTCTTAATTCTTAATTTCTTTTGGAACAAGTCGTTTGCAAAAATTGCGGCAATCATTTTACCGGCAGGTTCTGTAATAATTGTGGTGAGAAAGTATATACAGATCACGATAAATCAATGCGGCATTTTTTGCATGAAACCCTGCATTTCTTTTCTCACCTTGACAATAAATTCTTTAAAACGTTTGCATTGATTTTTCGCAGGCCGGGTATGCTTTCAACAACTTACTGTGCCGGTGTACGAAACAAATATTACAATCCATTTTCCTTATTTTTTATTGGTATTGTATTGTACTTATTATTTCCCTTTTTTGCAGGGCTGAACATGTCGTTTAATTACAACATGATCAATCTACACGCTCAACACATGGATTTTATTGGAAGGCTGGCGGAAAAGAAGGCAATAGCAAACAATTTATCTATCACAGAACTTGCAGAAAAATATGATCATAAATCTCCTTCCATTGCAAAAGGAATGTTGCTGATCATTCTGCCGCTTACAGCACTGGTTTTAAGATTTCTTTTTAGCCGAAAGAAAAAATATTTCTTTGAACAGCTGGTACTTGCTACAGAGGCAAGCTGCATCATGCTTTACCTTAATTTTTTTATTTTACCGCTGATACTTTTTATCCCACAATTTATCTTTAAGCTTGCTGGTATTAAGGGCATTAACCTGCTTACCGATGCTATCACAATACCAGCGTTTTTTATTTATGCGGTGATATGGAATACGGTTGCCTTCAAAAGGTTTTTTGAAATAAGTTATTTTGTGGCCGCAAGAAAAGGATTTTTATTTTTATTCTTGCAAAGCGTAGTAATTTTTATAATTTACCGCCTTATTCTATTTTTAACCGTGTTACTATTTATTTAAATCTGCGTATATGAAATTATTAGAAGGCAAAGTTGCAATCGTTACAGGTGCAGCAAGGGGCATCGGCGAAGCAATTGCAATAAAATTTGCTGAAGAAGGGGCTAATGTGGCATTCACTTATATAAGTGATAGCAGTGCAGAGCGGGCAATGGCGCTTGAAGAAAAATTAAAAACCCTGGGCGTACATGCGAAAGCGTATAAAACCAATGCGGGTGATTTTGCCGCCTGCGAGGTTTTTGTAAATGATGTGGTGAGCAGTTATGGGAAAATTGATATTTGTGTGAACAATGCAGGTATTTCAAAGGATAATTTGTTGCTGCGTATGACTCCTGAGCAGTGGGATGATGTGATGCAGATAAATTTGAAAAGCGTTTTCAACATGACAAAGCAAGTCATCCGCCCGATGATGAAAGCAAAAACGGGCAGCATTATTAATATGAGCAGCGTGATTGGTGAAATGGGTAATGCAGGCCAAAGCAGTTATGCAGCAAGTAAAGCGGGCATAATTGGTTTTACAAAAAGTATCGCAAAAGAACTTGGCAGCCGCAACATTCGCAGCAATGCTATAGCTCCAGGTTTTGTTGAAACTGATATGACCAGTTACCTAAAAGACAGCGAAGGGGCTGAAAAATATAAAGCCGATATTCCGCTTGGAAGATTTGCCACAACAAATGATATTGCAAATGCAGCATTATTTCTGGCGAGTGATATGGGTTCTTATATCACGGGACAGGTATTGAGTGTGTGTGGGGGATTGAATATTTAACCGGAATCTAAGCATGCTTGTTTTGCAGGTTTGTTCATTTATCAGAAACCAGCGCAAAACTTAACCCGATGTTAAGTAATTGTAAGATTCAGGTAAAAAAACTGTTTAAACATTGACTATCGGCTGATTTTTTTTATATTTGCCGACATTCAATGAAAACAAGCAAAAAAATAGAGGCGGGATTAGGAGCGAGGAAAGTAATTTCTATCGGGATTATGTGCCTTTGCCTGCTGTTTTTAACTACCGTTAATTTTTTCATCTATTCCCCATCTCAACAGCCTTTAGCCTCGCTGGTACATAGCACCGACGGAAATGATGAAGAGGCCCCAACACCGGTTGAAGAAAAATCTTCTTCAAAAACGGGCTTAACCATCCAGGAAGAATACATCCACGACCTTCATAGCATAAAAGACCTTTCAGGTTTTGTTACTATATCAAAACACAAGATCCCATCTGTTGAAAAATTACAGATCATTCATTTTGAATTAGATTCTCCGCCGCCCAAGGCATAATTCTCTCATACATTGTATGCAATGAGTTTTCCTTTCAAGAAAGGAACTAACATATATATACATTTCCGCTGTTAATGGCGATCGGCCTGTGCTCATTGCATAACTACATTTCCATCAATTTACGGTTGCTTATAATCATTCAACTGCTTTAACCGGCGGTAAGCATTTTCATAAGCAGCATGACCTGAACTTTTAATTAAAAAAATCATGACGTTTAAACATTTAAAAAATGACCTTCCGTCAAGCATTGTTGTGTTCCTGGTAGCACTGCCGCTTTGTTTGGGGATTGCCCTTGCCTCGGGTGCACCATTTTTTAGTGGTATTATCTCCGGTATCATTGGCGGTATCGTTATCGGTATGCTTAGCGGATCAAACCTAAGTGTTAGTGGCCCTGCTGCCGGATTAGCAGCATTGGTCCTGGCTGCAATTACAAATATTGGAGACTTCAGGCTATTTCTTTGCGCCGTGGTTATTGCGGGTATTATCCAGGTATTGATGAGCCTGGCAAAGCTTGGTGGCATTGCCAATTATTTTCCTTCCAGTGTTATCAAAGGGATGCTAACAAGTATCGGTATTTTAATCATCGCAAAGCAGATACCACATGCTTTTGGTTATGATAAAGATGAAAGAGGAAATTTTACGGAACTCTTTCCTTTCGGTAACGAAGACCTGCACGAACTCTTTCAGCCATTACATCATATAGAAGTGGGTGTGTTTCTAATTTGCATCATATCCATCGCGATCATGTTGATCTGGGATAAACCATTTATAAAAAAGAGAGTAAAGTTTATTCCCGGAGCCCTTGTTGCGGTAATTGTCTCGATTCTTTTGAATGAAGCCTTCAGGGCAAGCGGCAGTACGCTGCTTGTTGGTGACGATCATTTGGTAAAGATAAAAGCTGCCGGCAGTGCTTCGGAATTCCTGGGCTTTTTTACGCTACCCGACTTCAGTGGGTTTTTAAACAGCAAGGTTATCATGACTGGTGTTATGATCGCTATCATCGCTTCGCTGGAAACATTGCTTAGTATAGAAGCGGTTGATAATATTGATCCTGAAAGAAATGTCACCAATACCAACCGCGAACTTTTTGCACAAGGGATTGGCAACAGTATCGCCGGATTGATTGGAGGCTTACCCGTTACCAGTGTAATTGTGAGAAGCAGCGCAAATATCAATTCGGGGGCAAAAACAAAGTTATCAACCATTACACATGGGCTGCTCCTATTGATATGCGTTATATTGATCCCGGCGCTCCTGAACAAAATACCACTTTCATCGCTGGCGGCAATTTTGTTTTTAACGGGCTATAAATTATGCAAGATTTCCGTTTTCAAAAAAATGTTTAACAATGGGAAATATCAATACATTCCATTTTTTGTAACGGTTTCTGTTATCCTGGCCATTGACCTTTTTGGAATCTATAAACCTATAAAAGGGGAAGGTTTATTAATTGGCGTTATTGCCGGGCTGATCGCAGCTATTGGTGCAATCCTGCATGGTAATCTAAAAAACTCTTATTATTTCCATGAGCAAAATCACCACGAAGGGGATGTAGTAAATATCAATCTTTCAGAAGAAGTTTCATTCTTAAATAAAGCAAGCATCAGGGAGACACTGGATCATATCCCACAACATGCAAGGGTTTTTATTGACGCCTCAACAACAAATTATATTGACTTCGATGTACTTGAAATTATCAAAGAATTCAGGGATATTAAGGCGCCGCTAAAAAACATTACCTGCACACTCACCGGATTTAAAGAAGTATATAAAATAGATAATTATTTCAACGTGCAGTCAGCGCATTAATGAATACAACATTTAGCAAACCGGCGCTCACAACCATCATTGGTCGGCCTGGAGCGAACTGAGTTTGACTAACTTTTAATAACAAAAAATAAAAAATAAAACAATGGAAAAGTCATACAAAAAATTATTAAGCAACAACAAAAAGTGGGTCGTTAAACAATTGAAGAACAACCCCCACTATTTTGAAGAACTTGCAAAAGGGCAAAACCCGGAATATCTATGGATCGGCTGCAGTGACAGCCGTGTACCCGCAAACGAAATTACAGGTACCAGGCCGGGAGATGTATTTGAACACAGGAACATCGCAAACATGGTGGTGCATAGTGATATGAATTTGCTGAGTGTATTGTCATATGCAGTGGAAGTTTTAAAAGTGAAACACATCATCGTTTGTGGCCACTACGGTTGTGGCGGTGTATTGGCTGCAATGAGCAACAAACAATATGGTTTGATTGACAACTGGCTTCGTGATATAAAAGATGTTTACAGGTTGCACCAGGAAGAGTTGGATGCGATAAAAGACGACACACAAAGGGCAAAGCGATTTGTGGAACGCAATGTAATGGAACAGGTTTTCGACCTTTCCAAAACATCCATTATACAAAATGCATGGGCCAACAATCAACCGCTTCATGTACATGGATGGGTATATGATCTTCATGATGGAATTATAAAAGACCTGGATGTTACCTACACCGGTAACGAAGAGCTTCACAGTATTTACAAATATGCCAGCTAACATTAACTTTTCATCATGACCAATTCAATTTTTGACGAACAGCATATTTTGCATGAGCTGAAGCATTATTTGCCTTCGCAAAGCCCACTGAAAGATTTCATCCATCATAATTCTTTGCATGCTTTTCAGCATATGAAGTTTTATGATGGCATTTTCAAGGCATCTAAGATATTTGGCTACCAGGTAACATTGCAACTGGAAGAGTTCAGGGAATTGCACAGGATCGGCAGAATAAAAAGAACCATCCTTCAACGTTGCATTGTTGAACGAAAAGGAAAGGAGAACCTCGACAAGTGGATCAACAACCTGCTTTGTGAAAATTATGATGATTGCAATGAAGCAAGGATTGGAATGTTAAGATCCAATTGGAAAACGCAATATCAAATTGACCTTGATAATTTAGTACAGCCTTTGCTGTTCCGCATTCTATGCAGTTATCTTGACCAGGGTATTTCGATTTTTGATTTCCCGATTGGCAACAAAGGTTTCCTTGCTTCATTAAAAGAACTGGAACAAAATAGTTACACAAGTTTGTTCAAATCATCAAGAGCAAGAAGATTATTATTGAAACGAAATTTTTCTATAAAGAGCTTGTTGAAAATTGTTGTAGGAGATGAACGCTATTATAATCAATATTTATTCGATCAGCAATTCAGCCACCGGGGTTGGTCAGGCATGGTTGCTACCGTTGAAGAACAGCCGCATACGCTGCTAAGCCCAAAAACAATTTCATTGCACGATTTGATCGCCTTTGAATTGCTGATGGAAATTGATGCACTTGATCATAAACTTGGTAAAAACTGGCAACCACTTGCCACGCAGTTAAAAGAGCCAGCCCACAATATTTTTGATGAAGTAGCTTCCACGGAATTACAGGAAGTATTTAAAATATGGCAGGATGCATTTGAATGGAGTTATTATGATGAAGTGTTGGCCGGTATTTCACAAAGAAAAAGATCAGCAGCAACAAATGGTTTGAATGGCCATAAAACGTCTACCTCGTTCCAGGCGATGTTTTGCATTGATGAACGTGAATGTAGCTTAAGACGGCACCTGGAGAAAACTGATCCCCATTGTGAAACTTTGGGTAGCCCAGGGTTTTTTGGTGTTGAGTTTTATTTTCAACCACAAACTGCAAAGTTTTACGATAAGCTTTGCCCGGCACCCGTTACACCAAAATACCTAATCAAGGAATTCAATGTTACGGATAAACGAAAACACGAATTGCTGTACACAAATAAAACACATTCATTATTTACAGGGTTTATCAGCAGCATAACACTTGGGTTTTTAGCAGCAGGGAGAACAATGCTCAATCTTTTTAAACCAACAATGAGCCCTGCGATTTCCAATGCGTTTTTGCATATGAACAAGAATGGGTCGCTTTCTATTGAGAATACAAACACGCTTCACAGGGAAAATGATCTGCAAATTGGTTTTACTGTAAATGAAATGGCCGCAAGAGTGGAAGGTTTATTAAGAGGCATTGGATTGATAAAAGATTTTGCTCCCATTGTTTATATAGTTGCTCATGGTTCAAGCAGTGCCAACAACCCCCACCATGGTGCGCATGATTGCGGAGCTTGCAGCGGGCGGCCGGGTTCCGTAAATGCAAGGGTTTTTTCTTTTATGGCAAATCATCCGGAAGTGAGAAAATTACTTGGAGAGAAGGGTATTCATATCCCTGATCAAACTGAATTTATTGGTGGCCTGCACGATACAGCTGCAGATGAAATGGAATTTTATGATGTTAAAGAATTAAATGCTGAAACGGCAAACAAACACAAAAAAAATATTATTGCTTTTGAAGAAGCGCTGAACCTGAATGCAAAAGAACGTTCACGGCGCTTTGCCTCAATAAACACAAATGATGATATTAATAAAATAAGGCGTGCCATTAAGAACCGGTCCGTTTCGTTATTTGAACCAAGGCCCGAACTTGGCCACGGCACCAATACACTTTGCATTGTTGGTAACAGGGAACTTACTAAAGGATTGTTTTTAGACCGGCGGGCATTTTTAAATTCCTATGATTACCGAACGGACCCCGAAGGAAAATATCTACCTGCTGTAATGCGGCCACTCGGCCCCGTTTGTGGCGGGATCAATCTAGAATATTATTTTTCCAGGGTAGATAATTACAAATTGGGTGCAGGTACAAAACTGCCGCACAATGTAATGGGGTTGTTTGCCGTTGCCAACAGCAGTGATGGTGACTTAAGGCCAGGCCTCCCTTTGCAAATGATAGAAGTGCATGACCCGGTTCGTTTACTCATTATCGTTGAACATTACCCAGATGTTGTGCTAAAAACAATTCAATCGCCGGACATGTACGAATGGTTCATCAATGAATGGGTACATCTTGCCGTAGTTGATCCTGAAACCAGGACCCTTTATTATTTCAAAGAAGGAGGTTTTGTTCCTTACGATCCGGTGATCAAAAAAATCAACGCCTTAACCGATTCACATCGGCTGTTTGAATCTGCCAAAGAAATGGAAACAAACAATATCGTAGATGCAACCAGGGAGAATTTACCTGTTTACTTATTTAATTAAATTAACAATGGAACAACTACTACAAGTATTCATATACATACCACTGCTTGCTTTCATTCTTAGTTTATTTATAACGAAAAAAAAGGAAACAATTATTTCTTCAATAGCAATAAGCATGATCGGCTTACAACTATTAACTACGATCGTCTTTATTGTGTTTTGGTCAATCCGGGGTTTTCAAATATTAGATATAAAACAGCTTCTCCTTTTTAAAACGGGGAACATCGAGATATTTATTGATTTTTATTTTGATAAGATCACGGCAGTGTTTGCCCTGATAGGTTCAATGATCACATTCCTGGTTGCAATTTTCAGCCGGTATTATTTACACCGTGATGAAGGTTTCAAACGTTACTTCAGTACCATCCTGCTTTTCTTTTTAGGTTATAACCTGGTGGTTTATTCCGGGAATTTTGAAACACTGTTCATCGGTTGGGAATTGCTCGGCATTTGTTCATTCCTGCTGATAGCATTTTACCGTGACAGGTACCTGCCTGTGAAAAACAGTTTGAAAGTGATTTCATTTTATCGGTTTGGGGACATTTGTTTGATCCTTACCATGTGGATGAGCCATCACCTCTGGCATGAGAATATTACATTTATAAAACTCAATGATGCAGGGTTGGTTGCCGAACATCTTGCTGAACATAACTGGTATGGATTTTTTATTGCATCAATGATAGTCATTGCAGCAGCGGTGAAATCTGCACAATTTCCTTTTTCGTCCTGGCTGCCGAGGGCGATGGAAGGGCCCACTAGTTCCAGTGCTGTTTTTTACGGCTCGCTCTCCGTTCACCTGGGTGCTTTTCTTTTGATGCGCAGTTTTCCTTATTGGGAAAGTATATTCGCCATCAAAGTATTGGTCATTGCAACAGGTGTGATCACAGCTATTGTTGCAACAAGCATTGCAAAAGTTCAGTCGTCTGTAAAAACACAAATTGCATATTCATCTGTCGCACAGATCGGGTTAATATTTGTTGAAATTGCATTTGGCCTTCATCTCTTTGCCCTCATTCATTTTGCAGGAAATGCTTTTTTAAGAACATATCAATTGCTCGTGTCTCCGTCGGTGTTAGGTTATATGGTTCATGACCAGTTCTTTAATTTTGTTCCAAAGCAATACAACAACAATAAATCTGTTTTCAACAAGATCAGGAACTCTGTTTACCTGTTGGGTGTGAAGGAATGGAATATGGATTCTATTTTGTCAGGATTATTATGGAACCCGTTTAAATGGGTTGGGAAAAAACTTGGTTTTTTATCAGGTAAAATGTCAATTGCTTTATTGGTTATCTTATTCCTGTTTGGCGTTTATTGTGATTTGTTCCATCAAAACATTCCTATTGTTTTGCTTGAGTTGCTGCCTTTTATTTTTTCTTCCCTGGCATTGTTGCTGATACTAAAAGCTTTTTCTGAAAGAGGCAATGCTGTGCAAGCATGGCTTTTTGTGGTTGGAGGACAATTGTACATTACTGTATCGATCGCATTGCTCAATCAAAATTTTGACCATGATCATATGCTGCTTTATTTAAGCGGGTCGGTAATTGCTGCTGTAACCGGGCTTATTTGTTTGAAAAAAATAAGTTCCATTGATCGGGATATTAATCTTGATAAATTCCACGGCTATACTTATGAGCAACCGATGATTGGTTTTATATTCCTGCTGGCATGCCTGGCCCTGATCGGTTTGCCGTTTACACCTACTTTTATTGGTATTGATGTTTTGTTTAGTCATATTCATAAGCATGAAGAAATTTTGATCATTCTCACAGCCACAAGTTTTGTATTTATAGAATTATCCATTCTCAGGATCTATGCACGTATTTTCCTTGGGCAACATAAAAAAGTATATCATCCAGTTGCCTACAGATCTTCTTAATACCAATTTGGTTTGTTTGATAATCCGGTGTTTTTGATTTAAGAACTTAATGTTTTGTTTGGGAGACAAAATGTTAGGTTCTTTTTTTGTGTTGAAATGGCATCATTAACCCGCTATTCCCTCAACGAATTAAAATCCGTCGTTAAAAATAGAAACGAGCCCACAGCTCTGCTATGTCATTTGCACCGAACTTAAATTTGTTTTATTTGTGCCTCAGCCCCACAATCTTTGGTTGCTCAGCTCTAATTGGTATTAGCGTTACTATTCATTTTTTCAGCAGCCAAATATTTCAACTAAATTTTCTTTAGCCAAACTAAATTTTATATTTTTTAAAAATCAAGTGTAAAACGTAAATTGGCTGCTCAAATATTCAAAACCGATATGTCAGCATACGAAAAATTATTGTCGGGTAATAAAGCATGGGCTAAACAGCAGGATAAAGATGATCCTGGCTTTTTTAAACGCCTTGCTGCCCAGCAATCGCCGGAGTTTCTTTGGATAGGTTGCAGTGACAGCCGGGTGCCAGCAGATAAGATCACGGGCACAGATCCCGGGGAAATATTTGTGCACCGTAATATTGCCAACCTTGTGGTGAATACAGATATCAATCTTTTAAGTGTATTGCAATATGCGGTGGAGGTTTTAAAGGTTCAGCATGTAATTGTTTGCGGGCATTATGGTTGCGGTGGTGTGAGGGCTGCCATGAACCAGCATCACTATGGTATCATCAACCACTGGCTTAAAAATATAAAAGATATTTACAGGCTTCACCGGGATGAGATTGATAGTTTCCCGTCCGAAAACGACCGGGTC